>NZ_JAAGPO010000018.1:0-89278 GCF_017104825.1 Burkholderia sp. Ac-20345
TCAGCAGGATCCCGCGCGCGCCGGTCGCGCGCAGCGCGTCCGCCACCGCGCGCGCGTAGGCCGCGTGATCGACGCGTGTCGAACCGGCCGTGAACACGACCGGGGGTTCACCGGCCGCGAGATACGCATCGAGTGCCACATCTTCATCGGGTGTCGCAATATCGTTGAACAACGGAAAGCCGCTTTGCAGGTGATTCGACGGCCAGTCCGGCTGCGGCGGCGCGAACCAGCCGGGAAACAGGCACAGCACGCCGTCGGTCGAATGCAGCCAGCGGCCCAGCACGCGCCGCGCGGGCGCGAGCCCGAGCTCGCGGCGCACCGCGTTGAGCGCGGGGCCGCACGCGCGATCGAGCACCTGGCGCTCGATCAGCGTCATCAGCGCCGCCTTCACGGTCAACGGCCAGCGCGCGGGAATCGTCAGGCGCGGGTGCGTCGGCGGCGCATGCGCGGACAGCAGCGTCGACGGCGACACCTGCACCGACACGTACGGCGTGCCGTGCAGTTCCTGCATGAAGCGCGCGGAAAACGCCCACAGCGTGCCGACGAGCACCGTATCGCCGTCGGTCAGCGCACGCAGCGCGTCGTAATGCGGGCGCAGCGTCGGCACGATCACCTGCCACAGCGTGCGGAACGACGTGCGCGAATCCCACAGCGCGGGGTTCGCCATCGCGGCCTCGTATTCGGCTGCGGTGCCGATCGGCACGAAGGCGAACCCGCAACGCCGCACGGCCGCCTCGAACGGCGCGTGCGTGCAGAACACGACGTCGTGGCCGCGCGCCGCGAGCGTGCGCGCGACGCCGAGCAGCGGATGCACGTCGCCCGCCGAGCCGATCGCGGTCACGATCATCTTCGCCATCGCGCGCCTCGCGGGGTTCAGTAGAAGCCGGGAATCAGCGCCGCGACCTCGCGGCGATACTGCGCGTACGCCGGCCCGAAATACCCGGTCAGCCAGCTCTCCTCGACGCGCACCTTGTACGCGAGCGACGCGAACACGAGCAGCACGCCGATCGCGCCGCGCCATTCGCCGCCGATCAGCGCGGCACCGACGAGCGCGATCAGGCAGCCCGTATAGATCGGGTGACGCACGAGCGCATACGGCCCCGTGCGGACGAGTTCATGGTCTTCCTTCAGCGTGACCGACACGCTCCAGTTCGTGCCGAGGTGCAGCCGCGCCCACACCGAGAACAGCAGGCCGGCCACCAGCACCGCGAGCCCGCACTGCGCCTGCAGGCCGAAGCGCTGCCAGTCCGGCACGAACGCTTGCCACGACGGATCGGGCAGGATGATCAGCGCGCCGCCGACGATCAGCGGAATCGACTGCAGCGTGCGCGAGCGCGACGCTTCCTTGCGCACGGTCGTCTTCACGCCTTGTGAAGTGGCGATCCAGTAGGCGAGCCACGCGGCCCACGGAACGACGATGGCGATGGTCTGAACGATATTCACGGCTGGCCTGCCTCGTTGGGATGGGAATTCGGGAGCGCCGCGCGTACCGGACGCACGGCGTGCGGCGTTACGACGACAGCGCGTGCATCGATGCGGGCACGCACGATTGCGCTGCGGCGAGCGCGATGCCGGCGGCGAGCGACGACCCGCCGCAGAAAAAGTCGAGCAGCGCCGAACGCGTGTATTCGCGCTGCGCACGGCCTTCGATGTCGAGGAAATGGCCGGCATCCGGCACCGTCGCGAACCGCGCGCGCGGCACGTGCGCGCCGAGCTGGCGCACGTCGGCGGGCGTCGTGTACTCGTCACGCTCGCCGTTCAGGAACAGCAGCTCGCAGCCGATGTTCGAGAACTCGCTGAAGTAGCGCTCGGGCTGCAGCGACAGGATCTGGTCGACGTGGAACGCGACCTGGTCCTGCTCGTCGCGCGGCAGGCGCGTGAGATACCGGTAGTTGTACAGCTTCATGATGCGCGGCAGGTAGCGGCCGACGGTGTCGTTCAGCAGCTGCGCAGCCTTCAGGTTCTCGCCGGCCGAGATGTGGTCGCGGGCGCGCGTCACGTAGTCGACCATCGCATCGTTCAGGAACGGCGAGAACGAGCAGATCGCCGCGCGCCGCACGCTCGGGCAGCCGCGTGCGAGCGCGAACAGCGACGCGACGCCGCCCCACGACACCGACACGAGGTACGCCGGCGCGAAGTGCTCGACCAGGTGCTGCAGGATCGCGGCTTCGTCGTCCTTCGTCAGGATGTAGCAGCCCGGGTTGTGCTGGCGCGACTGCCCCGCGTACGGCAGGTCGAAGCAGATCGTGTTCATCCGCTCGCCGAGATACTGGACGGTCTGCCCGAACGACGCGGTCGTCGCGAGTGCGCCGTTGACGAGCATCGCCGTGTCGAACGCCGGGTCGAACACGTTCCGTTCGACGTAGACCTTCAGACCATTCGGCAGCGGAACCACGTGTTTTTCGGTCAGCATCGTCGTTCTCCGGTGGATGCGGCGTCTCGACGTCGCGGCATGCTGCAGGTGCGCAATGACTGCGCCGGTTTTGGCGCGCAATCCGAATCGCGCTGTTGGCCAATGCACCGCGGCAATACCGGCGGTATCGATTCATTCCTCTTAGTGCGGCGCCATACTAATACGGACAATATTACTGACTCAAGTCATTCCAACGATACCCTCTACTCTGTTAGGAAATGCTTCAGTTTCAAATTATTTCGTCATTTTTTATGGTATGCGCAATGCTTTCGAGGGCGATCGCAATCGTTTGCGGAACATCGGCCGATTCCTGTCAATACGATAAATATCCCTGTTAAATCAACATATTGAACCGTTTAATTCGCCCATTTCAAACGGATTTTCGTGAATGAATCGTGACGACGTTTTGCAGGCCGGCTTCCCTGTTTCATCGAATATCACACAGCTCAAAACTCTTTCATTCCGTAATCGCTTCGGCACCTGCAACGATTAACCGGATTGATCACCCGCTTCAGAAAGCGTTTTAAACAAACTCCAGCTTTTTTAATCATCTTTCAATTATTTTTCCGCACCTGCACAACGCGCGATCGGGTGCCCTTCCCGCCTGCCGGACCCGCATCGTCACCGTCAGACCCCGATTTTTTGTTGATTGAACGATCAATAAAAAACCGCTAAGCTCTCGACTTCCATGGACGGCCCGTCCGGGCGAAAGGAGTCGCGATGCCGAAAGTCGGAATGCGGGAGATTCGCCGCGCACAGTTGATCGACGCCACGCTGCGTTCGATCGACGAAGCGGGCCTGCCCGGCACGACGCTCGCATCGGTCGCGCAACGCGCGAACATCTCGACGGGCATCGTCAGCCACTACTTCGGCGACAAGGACGGCCTGCTCGAAGCGACGATGCGGCACGTGCTGCGCGACCTGTGGTCGGCCACCACGCGCCGCCGCACGGCGGCACGCAAGGATCCGCGTTCGCGGCTGCGCGCCATCGTCGCCGCGAACTTCGACGACACGCAGGTCAGCGCGCCCGTGATGAAGACGTGGCTCGCGTTCTGGTCGCAGAGCATGCACGACCCGATGCTCAAGCGCCTGCAGCACGTCAACACGCGGCGCCTCCATTCGAACCTGTGCGCCGAATTCGCGAAGGCGTTGCCGCGCACGCAAGCGCGCGAAGCCGCCAGCGGCCTCGCCGCGCTGATCGACGGCCTGTGGCTGCGCGGCGCACTCGCCGGCGGCCCGATCGACACCCGGGCTGCATTGAAGCTCGCCCACGATTACATCGACCTGCTGCTCGCGTCCGACTGACGCGTCACGCAGTCGCCCTCAAGGAGATCCTCATGTCCGTATTCGGTTTGCAGCGCCTCTACATCGGCGGCGGTTACGTCGACGCCACGAGCGGCAAGACTTTCGACACCTTCGATCCCGCCACCGGCGAACTGCTCGCGCAGGTCCAGCAGGCGAGCGCGGCCGACGTCGATCGTGCAGTCGCGTCCGCACAGGAAGGCCAGCGTGAATGGGCCGCGATGACCGCGATGCAGCGCTCGCGCATCCTGCGCCGCGCGGTCGACCTGCTGCGCGAGCGCAACGACGAGCTCGCGGCGCTGGAAACGCGCGACACGGGCAAGCCGATCGCCGAGACGCTCGCGGTCGACATCGTCACCGGCGCGGACGTGATCGAGTACTACGCGGGCCTCGCCACCGCGATCGAAGGGCTGCAGGTGCCGCTGCGCGCCGAATCGTTCGTCTACACGCGCCGCGAACCGCTCGGCGTGTGCGCGGGCATCGGCGCATGGAACTACCCGATCCAGATCGCGTGCTGGAAGACGGCACCCGCGCTCGCGGCCGGCAACGCGATGGTGTTCAAGCCGAGCGAAGTCACGCCGCTCACCGCGCTGAAGCTCGCGGAAATCTATACGGAAGCCGGCGTGCCGGCCGGCGTGTTCAACGTCGTGCAGGGCGACGGCTCGGTCGGCGCGCTGCTGACGGGCCACCCGGACATCGCGAAGGTGTCATTCACGGGCGGCGTCGAGACCGGCAAGAAGGTGATGTCGCTGGCCGGCGCTTCGTCGCTGAAGGAAGTGACGATGGAGCTCGGCGGCAAGTCGCCGCTGATCGTGTTCGACGATGCAGATCTCGACCGCGCGGCCGACATCGCGGTGACCGCCAACTTCTTCAGCTCGGGCCAGGTCTGCACGAACGGCACGCGCGTGTTCGCGCACCGCTCGATCAAGGATGCGTTTACGCAAAAGGTGCTCGAACGCGTGAAGCGCATCCGCGTCGGCAAGCCGACCGATGCCGACACCAACTTCGGCCCGCTCGTGTCGGCCGCGCAGCTCGACAAGGTGCTCGGCTTCATCGAGAGCGGCAAGGCAGAGGGCGCGAAGCTGCTCGCGGGCGGCACGCGCCTGACCGACGGCCACTTCGGCGGCGGCCAGTACGTCGCGCCGACCGTGTTCGGCGATTGCCGCGACGACATGAAGATCGTCCGCGAGGAAATCTTCGGGCCGGTAATGAGCATCCTCGATTTCGAATCGGAGGACGAAGTGATCGCCCGCGCGAACGATACGCACTACGGCCTCGCGGCCGGCGTCGTGACCGAGAACCTGTCGCGCGCACACCGCACGATCCATCGCCTCGAAGCCGGCATCTGCTGGATCAACACGTGGGGCGAATCGCCGGCCGAGATGCCGGTTGGCGGATACAAGCAATCCGGTGTCGGACGCGAGAACGGCATCACGACGCTCGAGCACTACACTCGAATCAAGTCGGTGCAGGTCGAGCTCGGCCGCTACAACCCGGTGTTTTAAGAATCACGAAAGGAGATTGACCGTCATGACGACACGCGAATACGACTACATCATCTGCGGCGCCGGTTCCGCGGGCAACGTGCTCGCAACGCGCCTGACGGAAGATCCGGACGTGACGGTGCTGCTGCTCGAAGCGGGTGGCCCCGACTACCGCTTCGACTTCCGCACGCAGATGCCGGCCGCCCTCGCCTACCCGCTGCAGGGCCGCCGCTACAACTGGGCGTACGAGACCGACCCCGAGCCGCACATGGACAACCGCCGGATGGAATGCGGCCGCGGCAAGGGACTCGGCGGCTCGTCGCTGATCAACGGGATGTGCTACATCCGCGGCAACGCGCTCGACTACGACAACTGGTCGACGCACAAGGGCCTCGAGAACTGGACGTACCTCGACTGCCTGCCGTACTTCAAGAAAGCCGAGACGCGCGACGTCGGCCCGAACGACTACCACGGCGGCAGCGGCCCCGTGTCGGTCACGACCAGCAAGCCGGGCGTGAACCCGCTGTTCGAGGCGATGGTCGACGCGGGCGTGCAGGCCGGCTATCCGCGCACCGACGACTTGAACGGCTATCAGCAGGAAGGCTTCGGCCCGATGGACCGCACCGTCACGCCGAAGGGCCGTCGCGCAAGCACCGCGCGCGGCTACCTCGACCAGGCGAAGGTGCGGCCGAACCTCGAGATCGTCACGCACGCGCTCGCCGACCGCATCCTGTTCGACGGCAAGCGCGCATCGGGCGTCACGTACCTGCGCGGCACCGAACGCGCGACCGCGCATGCGCGCCGCGAGGTGCTCGTGTGCAGCGGCGCGATCGCGTCGCCGCAACTGCTGCAGCGCTCGGGCGTCGGCCCCGGCGCGTGGCTGAAGGAACTCGACATTCCCGTCGTGCTCGACCTGCCCGGTGTCGGCCAGAACCTGCAGGATCACCTGGAGATGTACATCCAGTACGAGTGCAAGGAGCCGGTCTCGCTGTACCCGGCGCTCAAGTGGTGGAACCAGCCGAAGATCGGCCTCGAATGGATGCTGAACGGCACCGGCCTCGGCGCGAGCAACCACTTCGAGGCGGGCGGTTTCATCCGCACGCGCGACGACGATCTGTGGCCGAACATCCAGTATCACTTCCTGCCGGTGGCGATCAACTACAACGGCTCGAACGCGATCGAGATGCATGGCTTCCAGGCGCACGTCGGCTCGATGCGCTCGCCGAGCCGCGGCCGCGTGAAGCTGCGCTCGCGCGATCCGAACCAGCACCCGAGCATCCTGTTCAACTACATGGCCGAAGCGCTCGACTGGCGCGAGTTCCGCGACGCGATCCGCGCGACGCGCGAGATCATGCGGCAACCCGCGCTCGACCGCTATCGCGGCCGCGAGCTGAATCCGGGCGCCGACTGCAAGTCCGACAAGGAACTCGACACGTTCGTGCGCGCCCGCGCGGAGACCGCGTTCCATCCGTCGTGCTCGTGCAAGATGGGTTACGACGACATGGCCGTGGTCGATGAAGAAGGCCGCGTGCACGGGCTCGAGGGGCTGCGCGTCGTCGATGCGTCGATCATGCCGATCATCACGACCGGCAACCTCAACGCGCCGACGATCATGATCGCCGAGAAGATCGCGGACAAGATTCGCGGGCGCAAGCCGCTTGCGCGCGTGGACGTGCCTTACTTCGTCGCGAACGGGGCGATGGCGCGCAACATCGCGAAGGCTGTGCGGCAGCCGGAAACGGTCTGACGACGGCGGGCGTGCTGCCCGCGCATCAGCGTACTGACGAAACGCCGCCGACAGTGATTGTCGGCGGCGTTTTGCATGTGTTCGTCAGCCGCTGTTCACTTCTCGCTTCAAACGCTCGACGTCCACATGCTGCAGGTAGTTCGTGATGTTCTGCCAGATCGGATGGAACCCGTAGCCGCCGTGCTGCAGTTCATCGAGCGCCTGCTCGCGCGTCCAGCCCTGGTACACCATCCGGTACAGCGCCGACACGAGGCCCGTGCGATCGGCACCGTGCTGGCAGTGGATCAGCACCGGGCCGTCCTGGTCGGCCGTGCGCAGCGCCTTCAGCGCGGTGACCATGTCTTCATCGCGGATGTCCCACGTGTTGATCCGGATGCGCTGCATCTTGATCTGCGTGCCGGCCAGGATGGTGTCGTCCGCGTGAAACGAACGGAAGCTGATGACCTTGCGGATGCCGAGCTTCTGCAGTTCCGGCACGTCCGAGCGCGACAGCTGCGCGCTGCGATACAGGGTCGGCGTGATGCGATGCAGGTTGTTCACATGCGCATCGGTCACGCTCTGCGCCCATTTGATCGGCCGGGCGGGCACCTCGGAGGCCGGGTCCGCGTGGGCCGGCTGCACGAGCCCGGCAAGCGTGACGGCGATCGCGGCAATGACGGCGATTTTCATGTCGGGTCCGGGATCAATAAAACGCGCGCTTGCGCTCGCGGGAAACAATGAACAACACGATCGCGGCGGCGCTCATCGTCCAGTAGTCGGTCGGGGCGATGCCCAGCCAGTGGATGTGCCACGGCACGTTGGCCGGATTGAAGCGGGCCAGGCCGTAAGCCGGATTCAGCACGAACCACAGGAAATCCTCGGTCAGCCAGAACACCATGATGCACGCGATGATGCGGGCTTCGATGCGCCACGACCACCGGCCGTTGAACACGGCCGGCAGGTGAAAGAACAGCGCGACGAACGGGAACACCCATGCGTGGTAGCCCGTCATCGGCCGCCCGCCCCAGAAGATGTCGAGCAGCCAGTGATGCTCGACGCGCCACGTCGGCAGGTTGGCGGCCCAGCCCGCGCTGCCTTCGATCTGGATCTCCACGTTCGCGAAGAAGTACGCGAGCAACACGACCCACGCGACGACGAACACCGTATGTCGCGTCGGCACAAAACGCGCGACACTCATGCAGCCGGCTCCAGGCCCAGCACGCGATCGAGCACGAAGCGGCCGGCGAGCGGCCGCCCGAGCGGCGCGAGACGGCGACGCATGTCGGCGAGACGCTCCGGCGCCTGCAGCAACGCGCGGATCCGGTAGACGAGCGCATCGTCGTCGATCGCCTTCAGCGCGACACCCTGTTCGAGCAGGAAATCCGCATTGCGCTCTTCCTGGCCCGGAATCGGCGAGTTGACGATCATCGGCAGCTGCATCGCGAGACATTCGGACGTCGTCAAACCGCCCGGCTTCGTGATGACGAGATCGGCGCAGGCCATCAGGCGTTCGACCTGCTGCGTGAAGCCCTGCGGAAACAGCCGGCCCGGATGCTGCGCGGCGAGTTCCTGCAACGACGCCAGCATCGCCTTGTTCTTGCCGGCCAGCGCGATCAGCTGGAAGTCGGCATCCATCTCCAGCAGGCGCGCGGCCAGCACGTCGAGCCCGCCAAGGCCCGCCCCGCCGGACATCATCAGGAACGTCGGGCGCGCGGGATCGAGGCCGAATTCGGCCGCGCAGGCCGCGCGATCGAGCGGCTGGCCGAACGCCGGCATGATCGGGATGCCGCTGACGTGCACCGTGTCGGGCGCCATGCCGCGCGCATGCATGCGCCACGCGATCTCGTCGTTGGCCGCGAAATAGCCGCGCATGTTCGGCACGACCCACATGCTGTGCAGGTCGAAATCGGTGACCTGCACCCACACCGGCGTGTCGACGCGCCCCTTGCGGATCTCGCGCGACAGCAGTTCGGCGGGCAGGAAGTGCGTGCAGATGATCGCGTCCGGGCGCTGCCGTTCGATCTCCGCGAGCAGTGCCCGGCAATTGAGCCGCTCGATCGCGCGTCGGACCTTCTGCGACGGCGCGGCGGGATCGACTTCGTCGGTCTTCTGGTACAGGTAGCCCCACAGCGCCGGCTGGCTGCTGACGAGCTTGATATAGAGATCGGTGTACAGCTTGCGGAAGCCGGTGGATACGAAATCCATCACGTCCAGGTGGGTGGCTTCGATGCCGGCCGGATGGTGGTCGGCGAACGCGCGGATCGCTTCGGCCGCGCGGGTATGGCCGGCGCCGGCGCTGACGCTCAGGAGGAGGATCTTCTTGTTTTGCTTTGACATCTGACTGACCGTTTCGATGAAGGTGGTCCGGATGCGGGTTCGCAACGGCGCTCTCACGCGGCGGCTGTTTGCGTCCGGCTTACAACAAGCTTGGCGGATCTTTGGCGGTGCGGGCGAGCGGTTATATCGAAGCGATCGCCGGCAACGTCTGCGGAATCATACTGCGTTCGGTCGATGGTGCCTGGATCGGGGGGATGCAGGCGGTCAGGAAGGAAAGATAGATGGCGTGGACGGCGCGGCGCGCAGCCAGTGTGGACGCCGAGCGCGTCGCCGCCTGACACCCGTTCGCGCGTGCGAACGGGGCCCGGCATTTCGGCTCGAGCGTGGACGCTCGTGCCGGATTCGTTTGGAATTCTTACGTGTTGATTCAGCAACGGCGATGCATCAGCCAGCCTTGTCCCACGTGCTCCCCATATCAGGGTGTTACACCACCCCGCTTGCGCATCCGCTTCCCGCGAACGATCGGATTCCATCGCGACGTCAGGCTCATCGCGCCTTGCAGGCGTTCGAACGCGGCGTCCTCCTGCGGCCCGAAGCGGCTGACCGCTGGCCACGCGAGCACGTGATCGAGCCACGCCTGCCACTCGTCACCATGAAAGCGGCGACCGACTTCCCGCACGGCGTCCGGTGCTGCGATCACGATGCCCGCCAGCAGGTAGTAGGCCCAGAAACTGCCCGCGCCGACGAGTTGATCCAGCCTGCACACGGATAACGCCGCGAGCAGCCCGTCCACCGACGCGAGATCGGCACGATGCGTGCGGATCGCCCGCGCAACGAGGTTGTGCTGACTGCCATACGCGGCAACGGAGGTACCGTCGCCGGCGGCGAGTACGGCCGAGAACGTCACGAGCGCAGCCATCTCGTCGATGCGCGATGCATCGTCGCGCGGCCCGCACAAGCGCAGCACGATCGCATCGATGACGGCGCCGGGCATCACCGACGTTTCTCCACTCGCCGCAGCAACGACGGCCAGCCTGTCTCTCAGGTTCTTCGCAGGCGGCGTGTCGTCCGGCTCGCAATTTTCATGTTCGGTGCGTTCGTCGGCATCGTCCCCGTTGCATTCGACACCACCGGCAATCCGCTCGAGCGCGGCCCAGCCGACATCGGGATCGTCGAATGCGCATGCATCGATCACGCCGTACGCAGTGTCGAACACAGTGCGCGAACCGGGGCAGCTGCGTTCGGCTTCGTCGAGTTGGGCCATCGAAGGCACATGCGAGCATGCACCGAGCGGGTCGGTCAGGTCGCAGGCGCAGACGCCGGCGTCCGACGCGATCCACGGTGCGAGCCGGTGAAGAATTGCTGTCGCTTCTCGGGACAGGCTCGCGCCAGCCCGCATGCGTATCGCGTGTGACGCCATGACGGTCGTGTCGTCGGCGTCACTCGCCTCCGCTGCACACGCGGCAGCGTCGAGTCGTTCGATCAGGTACTGCAGCCACGCGGCCGTGCGCAGCCGGTCAGGCGTCGCGCCGCGGGCATCTCCATACTTTGCTGGATCGGTAAGCATGGGTCTTCCGGGATAGTTCTGGCCAATTGGAATAGTGGTAATTCAGTCGGATCGGATGGCGCGGTATGCCGTGCCGACCCGCAAGACCACGCGCGTCGGATCGCGACACGTGTGGTCGGCCCGCCATCACGCCGATACGCGCAACGACATGGATACGTCGGGAAGACAGATGCCCGCCATACGTGCTGCACAGTCCTCGCACACAGCTGGCGCCTCTCTTCGATCCGCGACGCTTACTGCACGTGGAGCTTCGGCGACGCGATGAGCGTACCGGCCAACCGACAGTCCGGTGTCCATTCGGCGTTGTTGAACGTCAGCGACGAATTCGAATCATTCCAGGCCGCCACGAGCTTGCTCGGACCACAAGGGCCGAGCAGCGTGAAGTTCACCTGCGCATTGTTGATCGAGAGCTGGGTCGCGCTGTCCACCTGCCCCGTCCACGGCGATGTGCTGCTGGCCGTACTGCTGATCAGCGGGCACCAGTTGCCCCCGTTGAACTGCGCCGACGTGATATTGATGACTCCCGCCGGCGTGATCGTTCCGTTGAACGTCACGGAACAGTTGGTATTGATCGTCTTTTTACCGATCGTTGTCATCCCCGTCGCCGAAAACGGCTCACCGTTCGGATTCATCGGCTGGCCGTCCGCGCGCGAAACGGTCACCGCAAAAGCAGGCGCGGCCGAAACCACGGTAAATACCACTGCAGCAGCAAGCGATGCAATCTGACGAATTTTCATCTGTACGGCCCTCTCTCTTGATATGTGGCGGCCTTACACGAGAAACGCGACCGCTCTGCCGAATGAATCCGGCCGCCGCGCCCATGCACGCGACGGCACGAACCCATCGAAACCGCGAATACCCGCCGCACATACCGCACGGCCCTCGCGCGCGGCGGGCATCCGCTTCGATCCGCGATCGCTTACTGCACGTGGAACTTCGGCGACGTCAGAACCGTGCCAGCCACCGTGCAGTCCGGCGTCAGCACGGAGTTGTTGAACGCCAGCGACGAATTCGCATCGCTCCACGTCGTCACGACCTTGCTCGGCCCGCAGGTGCCGAGCAGCGTGACGTTCACCTTCACGTTGTTGATCGACAACTGCGTCGTGCTGTCAGCCTGCCCCGTCCACGGCGACGTGCTGCTCGCGCTGCCGTTGATCAGCGAACACGTCGCGCCACCCGTGAACGTCGTCGACGTGATGTTGACGATGCCGGTCGACGTGATCGTGCCGTTGAAGGTCGCGGTACAGCCTGCGCTGATCGCTCCCTTGCTGAGGTTCGTGAGCCCCGACGCAGAGAACGGCTCGCCGTTCGGATTCATCGGCTGACCGTCGGCCCGCGTAACGGTGACGGCGAAAGCAGGCGCGGCCGAAACCGCGGTGAAAGCCACTGCAGCAACAAGCGATACGATTTTGCGAATGCTCATTTGAACTGCCCCCTCTCTTCACAAATGGCGGCACGCCGCCAGGAACGCGACCTCCCGGCCGGAAGGGTCCGGCCAGCCGGTCGCAGGAAGCCGCCGGTGCGCGTCATGCGCACCGGTCGGCTCAGAACTTGTAGGAAATCCCGACGAACGTGATCAGCGGGTCAGCCTTCAACTTCGTGCGCGTGGTCGCGAGCGTCGAGCCGTCGGCCGCCTTGATCACGAGCGACGAGTAGGTCTTCAGCGGCATGTAGGTCAGCGTCGCCGTTACACCCCAGTGCTTGTCGATCGCATAGCTCGCGCCGACGTTGTAGACCGGCGTGAACGACGACGACGCCTTGCCCTCTACCGAAGTCGCCCCCGGCTTGCCGGCACCGGCCGCGAGCACGCTGCCGAGGTTCTCGTTGATGTCCTTCGCGAAGTTGCCGTTCAGTTCGATGTTGCTGAACCAGCTGTACGCCACGCCGATCCCGACGAACGGGCGGAACCGCGCCGTCGGCGAATTGAAGTAGTACTGCAGAATGATCGTCGGGCTCCACTGCCGAGCGTTCTTCACAGCCGGCTGGTTCGCCGGATCGTCCATGTTGACGCTGCCGAGCGCACCGGCCGGGCCGGGCGGCCGGATCGTGCCGTGCCCTGTCAGCGTGAACTCGGGTGGCACGCCGAGCACCGACGTGACCGCGATGTGGTCGGTGAAGAAGTGCGTGAGCGTGAGGCCGACGGTATCGGCGTTGTTGACCGTCAGGCTCGTGCCCGGCGACGTGAACGACCCGGGCAGGCGCAGCGGCCCGTTGATCGGCATGCCGGCAAGATTCGTCGTCAGCCCGTTGGTCGAATCCTGCGGCATGATGTGCAGCCAGCCCAGCGTTGCGACGTTGTCGCCCGCCTGCTGGGCCGATGCGAGCGTCGACACGCCTGCGACGACACCCGCGACAATCAGCTTCTTCATGAAGTCTCCCCTCATTCTGTCCGGGCGCCGCGCACCTGCGCGCGGCGCCACCGTGTCTCCATCCAGGCGTGCGTCACTGCACGAATGCGCCGACCGTGAAGTACGGGTTGCTCGTATCGTTCATGTCGAGGAACCCGAATACGCCGCCGGTGAACACGAACTTGCCGGTCGCCGGCCCCGACGCCGCATCCGCATGCACGGTCGTGACGACACCGGGCACCTTCTGCGTGTAGTCGAGGTTCAGCGCGCGCGTGAGCGCAGCCTGCGACGCATTGAACGGATCGAGCAGCGTGGCCTGCGCGCCGACGAGCGCGGTCGCGCGGTAGTTGAACGAGCTATCCACACCCGTGTACTCGCCGTTCTGCGAGCCGAGCGCGACCGCCGTCTGCGGGCTCAGGAACGAGATGCCCGATTCGTCGTCCGCGCTCGGCGGGCCTTGCGTAAGGTCCGCGTTCGCGGCGCCGGTGCGGATGAAGATCGGCACGAGCTGGTTGCGCAGCTTGCCGACGATCAGGATCCCCTTGCCGGCCTTCGCCGGATCGACCGCCGCGAGTGTCGGCGGAATCTGCGGCAGGTAGTTGAGCGACTGGAATGCCGGCGCATCGGGCCGCAGCGTGAACCGCTGGTTCACGGTCGCGCTCGACGCGAGCGGCTGCCCGCCGTTCTTCTTGCCGAAGTTGTCGGTCTCGACGTAGCTGCCGTCCGCGTTGATCGTCACCTTCTGGTCGAGCGCCACCGGTTGGAAGCTCTGCGACGGCACCTGGTGATAGCCGAGCTGGTTGTACTGGCCGGCGATCTTCGTCAGGTCGGTTTCCAGCGACGAGAAGCTGATGAACGGGTAGTACGGGAACGTCGTCTGCGGAATCTTGCCGACGCCGATCACGCCGTTGAACTGGATCGTCGCGCCGGGAATCGCGCCGCCCAGCACGCCTTCGCCGAGGAACAGCCGCGCGGGCCGGCTCGGATCGAGGCTCGCGTTCTGCATCCGGAACGTGCACTGGTTCAGCTTCACCGTCGGCAGCCCCGTTTCGTCGGCCAGCGTGCCGTCGACCACGTTGGCCGGCGCCGTGTCGCGCGTCGGCTGCACAGTGCCCGTGGTGGTCGGTACCGGCGACGCGAGGTACGTCATCCGGTACGTCATCTTCGTCGTATCGAGCTGCACCTTCACAAGCTCGCCCGACCCCGACCCGCCGATGAACACCGTGTTGTAGTCGATCGTCTGCGGGCACAGCCGGACCACCGGTGCGGGCGGCGGGTCGCCGTCTCCGCCGCATGCTGCCAGCACGGGCGCAAGCGACGCCGCGGCCATCCATTGCTTCAAATTCATAGGAATCCTCTTGAAATTCGATTCGCCGGCGGCGACGCATGCGCCGCCGGTGTTACGTGTTCGATGCAGGGTTACTGGACGAATGCGCCGACTGTGAAGAACGGGTTGACCTGGCTGTTGTTGACGATCATCGCGTAGACGTTGCCGGCCGTCACGATCCAGCCCGTATCGCCCTTCTTGAAAATCGCCACGTTGCCGTTCGCGCCCTTCGCGTTGAAGTTCTGCGTGGCAGTGACCTTGATCTTGCCGGGCGTCGCCTGCGTGTAGTCGAGCCCGAACTGCGAGGTCACCGACGACGTCTGAGGATCGATGAACGCCGCGGTACTGCCCTGGAACAGCGTGGACGTATAGTTCGCAGCCATCGTCGAGACGGCGGTACCGTCGTTGCAACTGCCCGCTACCGAATAGAAGGCGTTATTGGTGAAGGTACCGGGCAGGTCGGGGTGCGGCACGTTCGGGTTGAAGCTCGGCCCCGCCGTCGCCAACTTGTTCCCCTGGCCGCTGGATGTCACGATGCCGCATGCGGATGCACTGGTCGCACCGATAAATCCCCCCTTCAGGGAGTTCGCGGCAATCGCTTTCGTCGACGAAAGCATCGAGATGCCGACTTCGGCATCGGCGACCGATGCGAGCAGATTGACCGTATCGACGTGCGTGTAGCCGACACGAATCACGATCGGCACAAGTACGCCGTTCAGCTTGCCGACGATCATGATGCCTTTCGCCTGACTCGGTGCAATGATCAGCGTCGAACCCTGCCCCGCAATCGGATACCCCGGCGACGCGCCTGGATTGCTCACGAATACATTGTCTGCCGATCCGTCCGCGTTATTGCGTCGCGTCCACGGCGTCCCGGTCGTCTGACACGAGTAGTCGCTGCCCTGCGTGATCGTGCACGAGCCGTCCGCATTGAGCGTCTGATTCCAGTTGACGACGTCGGACTCCCAGCCGACTGTCCCGGTCGGGCTCTGACCATCACCGCCGATCGGCGACAGATGGATGCCTACCTCGTTGTAGTTGCCCGCCACTTTCGTGAAGTCCGTTTCGGTGTCGATGAAGCCGATGAACGGATAGAAATCGAAGGTGCGCGACGGTACGACGCCGAGCGCGACGCCCGGGGCCAGCGGGATACCGGCGAACGCAATCGTCGCCCCAGGAATCCCGCCGCCCACCACGCCGTTGCCGACGAACAGCATCGGCGGGTCCGCACGATTGATCGTCACCGAATACGCGCCGTCGCTCGTCGCGCCGCTGTCGAGCACGAATGCGCAGCGGTTCTGCTCGGCGGTCGGGAGCGTGGTCGGATGATGGAATGCGCCGCTGATCGTCAGGCCCGCGCGGGTATTGTTGACTTGCCCTGCCGACGTCGGCACCGACGATTCGAGGAATTGCATCTGATAGGTGAGCTTCGTCGTGTCGAACTTCACCTTCACGTACTCGCCGCTACCCGAACCGCCCGTATACGTCGTCGTGTAATCGAGCGCGTCCGGACACAGCTTCGTCACGACCGGCGGCGTCGTTTCAGAGCCGCTCGGCCCGCATGCGCTGCCCGAGCACTGCGGCACGTTGATCGGCCCCGGATCGTCACCGCCACCGCAACCGGCGACGAACGGCAAAGCGACTACCGCGCACGACAGAATCGCCTTCCGCCATTCAGGAATGCAAATCATCAACCCCTCCTTTTGAGGTACGACAAGTCTCGTCCGGACAGGCTGCATGGCCCGCCGGTTGGTATCGCGCCGCGGCGCGAACGCGCGGCGCATGACAGTGCTCGCTGGGCGAGCCGCGATGCCGGTCAGGCAAATGCGGCACACGCCGCAGCGGCAGGCAAGCGCTCTCCCGCGGGGCCGTCATGCGGCACGGCGCCGTGAGAACGATCGAAACGGGAAGTGGTTCGCCGCTACACGGCGATAGGACAACGCAGGTACGCGATCTGCATCGCGCCTGCATTCAGCGAAAAAACGGGAAACGGCAGTCCGACTGGCCCCGCGGAAAGGCGTCTCATGTATGGGTCTCCATCCGTACGCTTGATTCGTTATCGTGATGCGTCGTTTGTGGAGACTATGATCGGACGATACCCACAAGTAAATGGATACAGAGTTCCAAACGACCGAAACCGCGCGATCCTAGCGTTTACACGGTATTTGACAGATTTTCAAACAGCCTTCATTTTATTTGCTCAGACAAATACCCGGGCTGTGTAACACGCGTTTGAACGGCGACCGCCAACCCGCGCCGAGCCAAGCCAGCCGGGCCTGGCCGCTCGCCCGCATGCTGCGGCGCAACCTTACACGTCGATGATCGCGAGCGTGCCGTGGCTGCCCGGCAGCACCGCGTGAGGCGTGCCGGCAAGCGCGAGGTACATCTGCCCGGCCTCGACCACGACCGTCTCGCCCCCGACCTCGAGCATCATCCGGCCGTCGAGTACCAGCAGCCCCTCGTTGTAATCGTGCACTTCCGCTTCGTAAGCCTGCGCATCCATACGCAGCACCTTGATCCTGGCCGGCCCCACCTCGCCGACGATCGTGGATTTCCACGCGACGGCTTGGGCCGCCGCCACGGATTTGAAATCGATCAAAGACATGCGCTCCGCTCCATGAACGATGAAAGGAACGCATTATCGCGAGCGCCGCGCACGCCGTCCCGGTACGGCGCGACGGCCTTCGGGCGGCACAGTCGGCCGGCCAGCCGTGCCGCCGCCGCGCGCAAACGCGATCGCCGCCCGGTTCGCCGAAAAACGCATGAATTGTTCACACATCGCAAATAAACAACCGTGTTATTCAGCGATGCACCGTCAATTCACGCAAATCCGGCATCGGCAACACGCGCCCTTTCCACGAGAATGCATTTCCATCTACCGATTGCTAATATGGCGATCCCGCGATCCCGCACCACAATGCCGTTCGACATGACGCCCGTTCGCCATGCCGTCCCCGGTCCCGGCCGCTTCGCAGCGGCGACGACGCCGGGCACGCGCGGCGCATCCCGTCACGCCGGCCGGCCGTGCCATCCGTGAGCATGCAACCGATCCTTTCCGTCTCAGACCTCTCCAAGACTTACGCGTCCGGCTTCCAGGCGCTGAAGCACGTGACCCTCGACATCCGCCCCGGCGAGATCTTCGCGTTGCTCGGGCCGAACGGCGCCGGCAAGACGACGCTGATCGGCTCGATCTGCGGCATCGTCACGCCGACCGAAGGCCGCGTGACGGTCGGCGGCCACGACATCCGCGACCACTACCGCGCGGCCCGCGAAATGATCGGCCTCGTGCCGCAGGAACTGACGACCGACGCGTTCGAGACCGTCTGGGCGACCGTGTCGTTCAGCCGCGGCCTGTTCGGCAAGGCGCCCGATCCCGCGCATATCGAGAAGACGCTGAAGGCGCTGTCGCTGTGGGACAAGCGCGACAACAAGCTGATGACGCTGTCGGGCGGCATGAAGCGCCGCGTGATGATCGCGAAGGCGCTCTCGCACGAGCCGCGCATCCTGTTCCTCGACGAACCGACGGCCGGCGTCGACGTCGAGCTGCGTCGCGACATGTGGAAGCTCGTCGATTCGCTGCGCGAGAGCGGCGTGACGATCCTGCTGACCACGCACTACATCGAGGAAGCCGAGGAAATGGCCGACCGGATCGGCATCATCCTCGGCGGCGAGCTCGTGCTCGTCGAGGAAAAGCGCGAGTTGATGCGCAAGCTCGGCAAGAAGCAGCTCACCGTGCAGCTCGAGCACCCGCTCTCCGACGTGCCGCCCGCGCTCGCGCCGTTCGGGCTCGAACGCGCGGACGACGGCGCCGCGCTCGTCTACACGTACGACTCGCAGCGCGACGACGCGAGCATCGCGAAGCTGATCAATGCGCTCGGCTCGGCCGGCATCGGCTTCCGCGACCTGCACACGACGCAGAGCTCGCTCGAGGACATTTTCGTCAGCCTGATCGACAACCGCCGCAACGGCATGCAAGGAGCCTGACGCATGAACCTGCATGGCATCCGCGCGATCTACCGCGCAGAAATGGCCCGCACGCGCCGCACGCTGATGCAGAGCATCATCGCGCCGGTGATCTCGACGTCGCTGTATTTCGTCGTGTTCGGCTCCGCGATCGGCTCGCGCATCAGCGACGTGAACGGTATCGGCTACGGCTCGTTCATCGTGCCGGGGCTCGTGATGCTGTCGCTGCTGTCGCAGAGCATCTCGAACGCGTCGTTCGGCATCTACTTCCCGCGCTTCACGGGTACGATCTACGAGATTCTCTCCGCGCCCGTGTCGTACTGGGAGATCGTGATCGCATACGTGGGCGCGGCCGCGTCGAAGTCGATCCTGCTCGGCGTGATCATCCTCGCCACGGCCGGCCTGTTCGTGCCGCTGCACATCCTGCATCCGTTCTGGATGGTGCTGTTCCTCGTGCTGACGGCGGTCACGTTCAGCCTGTTCGGCTTCGTGATCGGCATCTGGGCCGACAGCTTCGAGAAGCTGCAGCTCGTGCCGCTGCTGATCATCACACCGCTCACGTTCCTCGGCGGCAGCTTCTATTCGGTCGACATGCTGCCGCCCGCGTGGCGCGTCGTCACGCTGTTCAACCCGATCGTCTACCTGGTCAGCGGCTTCCGCTGGTCGTTCTACGGGATCGCCGACGTCCATGTGGGCGTCAGCCTCGGTGCGACGTCGCTGTTCCTCGTGATCCTGCTGGCGATCGTCGCGTGGATGTTCCGCACCGGCTACAAGCTGAAGAACTGACGCCGGCGGGCATCGCGCGCGCCGCCCGCCGATGACGCATTTGAGCAAGCAGGCGGCGCTTTTCCTCTGATGCGGCAGTTTGTGGTCGCGTCTACTGAATATGAAGCATCGGGGCCCTGGAGCATGCGCTGCGCGGCCCCTTTTTCATTTCAGAGGACGCCATGCCCGCCGCCACCGCTCCAGCCTCCGCCGCCGCCCGGCTCGAACGCCTGCCGTTCTCCGGCTATCACAAGCGGATCTTCTTCATCATCGCGATCGCGTTCTTCTTCGACTCGGTCGACCTCGGCACGATGACGTTCGTGCTCGGCTCGATCCGCAAGGAGTTCGGCCTGTCGACCGCGGCCGCCGGCCTCGTCGCGAGCGCGAGCTTCTTCGGGATGGTGCTCGGTGCGGCCGTCGCCGGCCTGCTCGCCGACCGTTTCGGCCGCCGGCCGGTGTTCCAGTGGAGCATGGTGCTGTGGGGCGCAGCCTCCTACCTGTGCTCGACCGCGCAGAGCGTCGACGCGCTGATCGTCTACCGCGTGCTGCTCGGGATCGGGATGGGGATGGAATTCCCGGTCGCGCAGACCTTGCTGTCCGAATTCGTGCCGACCGAGAAGCGCGGCCGCCTGATCGCGCTGATGGATGGCTTCTGGCCGCTCGGCTTCATCACCGCCGGTATCGTCGCGTACTTCGTGCTGCCGCAGTTCGGCTGGCGCACGGTGTTCGCGCTGCTCGCGATTCCCGCCGTGTTCGTGCTCGTCGTGCGCCGCATCGTGCCGGAATCGCCGCGCTGGCTCGAGCATGCGGGCCGGCACACGGAAGCCGACACGGTGATGCACACGATCGAGGCGAAGGTGATGCGCTCGGCCGGCGTCACGACACTGCCGCCGCCGTCGCGGCTTGCCGAGCCGGTCGTCGCGCGCGGCCACGGCGCGCTGCGCGAAATCTGGAGCGGCGTGTACCGCCGCCGCACGGTGATGGTGTGGCTGCTGTGGTTCTTCGCGCTGCTCGGCTTCTACGGTCTCACGTCGTGGCTCGGCGCGCTGCTGCAGCAGGCCGGCTTCGAGGTCACGAAATCGGTGTTCTACACGGTGCTGATCTCGCTCGGCGGCGTGCCGGGCTTCCTGTGCGCCGCGTGGCTCGTCGAACGCTGGGGGCGCAAGCCGACCTGCATTGCGTCGCTGCTCGGCGGCGGCGTGATGGCCTACGCGTACGGCCAGAGCGCGTTGTACGGCGGCAGCACGACGCTGCTGATCGTCACGGGCCTCGCGATGCAGTTCTTCCTGTTCGGGATGTGGGCCGCGCTGTACACGTACACGCCCGAGCTGTACGGCACCGGCGCGCGGGCGACGGGCTCGGGCTTCGCGTCGGCGATCGGGCGCGTCGGCTCGCTGATCGGGCCTTATGTGGTCGGCGTCGTGCTGCCGGTGTTCGGCCAGGGCGGCGTGTTCACGCTCGGCGCACTGTCGTTCGTCGCGGCGGCAATCGCCGTGTGGACGCTCGGGATCGAAACGAAGGGGCTCGCGCTGGAGCAACTGGCGGCGGGCGACGAAGCAGGTGGCGGCGGCCGGTACACGGCGGCGGCGGACAAGGTGTCCTGAGCACCCGGTCAGCCTGGATGCTCCTGACGGCCGGGACGGCGCTCAGCGCCGTGCCCGGCTGTTGCGTAAACTGACAGGATTCGCGCCTGGACCGACGCTGCTAGACTGCATCGAGGCACCGTGTCGCGCGCCCCTTGGTGCATCGCGGCGATCGCGCGACGGTGGTGTCCGGCCCCCACGGCCCGGCCATCACGCACGACATCCCGCGCGTGCTCGCCGGCGCGATCGCGCATTGCGAGGCCGCCGCCGCGTAAGCAGCGGAGGCGGCAACCCGACGGCAGTGCGGCAGGTTCCGGTCAGGCGACGACGAACTCTTCGGCCGCCTTGCGCTGGACCGCGGCCATCACCGCCAGCTCGCGCTTGCTGCGCGCGTCGCCGGACACGACACCCGTCGCGTTCTTCGCCTTCGCACCCAGCGGGAAAAAGACAAACGATGCACCTGCCGGAGCCGCCGGCTCGGCGCGCAAGCGTTTGTTCAGGATTTTCAGGTACTTCTTCTTCGAGATTTCTTTAGCAGCCATGGCGCCCTCCGCGTGAACGTGGTGAGGATCAGCATACCAGTTTTGGCGACGGGCTCCGCGGCAAGGCCCGCCGGTGCGGCCGCACGCGAAAATTCTTCACGCACAATGTCGATTCGCGCCATCTTCATGCGTCGTGTTGTCGTAACCGATCGTTTTGCCGTCGGCACCGCCGGCGGCTCCCGTCAACACCTGTTCAAGGAGAAACAGCAATGCGCGTCATGGTCATCGTCAAGGCAACCGCCACTTCCGAATCGGGCGCGATGCCCGATACCGAACTGCTGGCCGCAATGGGCCAGTACAACGAAGCGCTCGTGAAAGCCGGCGTGATGCTCGCCGGCGAGGGACTGCATCCGAGTTCGCGCGGCAAGCGCGTGCACTTCTCCGGCAAGGACCGGACGGTCATCGACGGCCCGTTCACCGAAACCAAGGAACTCATCGCCGGCTACTGGCTGTGGGAAGTGAACTCGATGGACGAAGCGGTCGAATGGGTGAAGCGCTGCCCGAATCCGATGCCCGTCGAATCGGACATCGAGATCCGGCAAATCTTTTCGCCAGAGGATTTCGGTGCCGCGCTCACCCCCGAGCTGCAGGAGCAGGAAGCGCACCTGCGTACGGAAATCGACGCACGACAGAAGTCCTGAACGGCAGGCGGAAGCGCGGATCGCACACAGCGTGGCGCCCGGCGGCACCGGGCGCCACCGCAGACCCGGTGCCCCCAGCCGGACAATGCCCGGGATGCATCGTGTCGCTCCGTTGAACCTCCCCGGCAAACCGATTGACGAGGCCCTGCCGAGTAACGTATCGTTTTGATACGTTACTCGGCAGGGCCTCGTCATCATGCATTCCCGTTTCGACCGTTTCCGCACCACCGCGCTCGGCGCCCAGCTCGAAACACTGATCGCGCAACCCGAGCGCTACGTCGAGTTTGCGGCACTGTCACGCGTGGGCGTCGCCGCGATCGGCGCGATCCAGCACGAGATCGCACTGAAATTCCCCGAAATCGAAACCGACACGACCGCCCGCCAGTTCTGCGGCGCGATGGTCGCGGAAGTCATGCGCCGTCACGGCCACGACGTCGCGCAGGCGCGCGGCCGGCTCGGCGGCACGCTGTTCAGCTACGGCGCGGTGTTCAGCGCGTATCCGCAGGTGCTGCCGTTCGCCGATGTCGTCGCCGCGCTGGCCCGCCTGCCCGATCGGCTCGCCGCATATGCGGCGCACGTGCCGGCCGCGCTGTGGACACGCCGCCCCGACGGCACGGGCTTCTCGCTCGTCGAGCACGCCTGCCACCTGCGCGATCTCGACGCGGTGTTCGCCGAACGCATCGATGCCGTGCGCACGCTCGACCTGCCGGTGATCGCGTCCGTCGACGGTACCGTGCTCGCCGCGCAACGCGACTATCTCGCCCAGCCGCTTGATGCCGCCGTCACTGCATTCCGCACGAGCCGCGCCGCGCTGTGTGCAACCGCGGCCGCGCTGGATTCCGCGCAACTCGCACGCTGCGGGTTGCGCGACGGCATCCGCCGCATGTCGCTCGACGAACTCGTGCGCGAACTGCTCGACCACGACCGCACGCACGTGCTCGAACTCGACGAACTGCTCGCCGAACTCGAATTGCCGCCCCTTCCTTCCGCGCCCGCCCCATGACCCAGCCCACGCCCATCGTCTTCATCCACGGCTTCATCGGCACGCTCGACGTGCGCGGATGGAACGGCCCGCATCTCGCCCCCGACCTGCTCGGCTACGGCGCGCATCGCGCGGCACCGTTTGACGCGATCACGCTCGCCACGCAGGTCGAGCACCTTCGCCATACCGTCGATACGCACTTCGGCGCGCAACCGGTCGATGTCGTCGGCCACTCGGTCGGCGGCGCGATCGCGATGCTGTTCGCGCACGCCCATCCCGAACGCGTGCGGCGGATCGTCAACGTCGAAGGCAACTTCACGCTCGACGATGCGTTCTGGTCGGCGTCGGTCGGCCGCATGACGCCCGCCGAAGCCGACGCGATGCTCGACGGGCTGCGCGCCGATCCGCCCGGCTGGCTGCGTGGCGCGATCGACGCGCCGTCTCCCGGCCTGCTCGACGACGCCCGCCGCTGGCTCGCGCATCAGCCCGCATCGACGCTGCGCGCGATGGGCCGCTCGGTGGTCGCGACGACGGGCGAACCCGACTACCTGCAGGCACTCGCGCAAGTGTTCGAGCGTCACCCGGTCTGGCTGATGGCCGGCGAACGTTCGCGCGCAGGCTGGCACGTGCCCGACTGGGCGCTCGCACGCTGCGCCGGCTTCGACACGATCGCGCACTGCGGGCACCTGATCCCGGCCGAGCAACCCGACGCGTTTCGCGCGGCGCTCGAGCGCATCGTGTCCGCGCCGCCAGCCTGACAACCCGTAGGATTCGCCGAAATTTGGTTGAAAGGCGCGGTTGCTAGAGTCGCCAGAACAGGGTTTTCCCGGCGTCCGGCGCCGGACGGGATCGACACATGCGAGGATCGATATACCTGGCACACGCCATCTGGCTGCTTCTGCTGCTCGCCATTTCGGGCCCTGCTCTCGCATTCCATGCGCGGGTCGTCGTGATTCCCAGCGCCGCGATGAACGAGACGCTCAAGGCCACCGTCGTGCTGCCCGACGCTTATGCGCGCGGCCCCCGCGACGGCGACCGCTATCCAGTCGTCTATCTGCTGCACGGCTCCGGCGGCGACCATACCGACTGGACGTCGAACACGCACATCGCCGCGCTGGCCGACCGCTACCACGTGATCCTCGTAATGCCCGACGGCGGGCACGAGAGCTGGTACATCGACAGCCCGTTCGACTCGGGCAGCCGCTACGAAACCTTCATCGGCGACGAAGTCGTGTCCTACGTCGATTCGCACTTCCGCACGATCGCGACGCAACGCGCCCGCGCGATCACCGGGCTCAGCATGGGCGGCTTCGGCGCGCTGCGCATCGCACTCGACCGGCCCGACACGTTCGGCGCCGTCGGCAGCATCAGCGGCGCGGTCGATCCGCGCTGCTGCTCGGACGAGCCGGGCATCGCACACGTGTTCGGCGACCCCGGCCGCCATCCTTCGTTCTGGAACCGCAACGTGATCGCCGCCAGCGCCAGCGCGTTCGTGCGCGCGCATCTCGACCTGACGATCGATTGCGGCCGCGACGACGCGTTCGTCGGCTCGAACCGCACGCTGCACGAGCGGCTCGTCGCGCTCGGCGTGCCGCACGACTATGCGGAGCGGCCGGGCGGCCATACGTGGGATTACTGGGCGAACGCGATCCGCTACCAGATGCGCTTCTTCGCGATGTCGTTCCAGCATGGCGGCTATGCGTACCACCCCGCGCCCCATGCGCCGGGCATGACGCGCGCGGGCTGACGCGCCCCGCGTCGCCCGCCGCAACGCGGCCCGGTGAACCCGGTGGTACGATGCGCTGGCATCGACCACCCGACACCTTCCATGCCGCGCGACAACTTTGCGGACCTCCTCGCCTTCATCGCCGTCGCGCGCGAGCGCAGTTTCACGCGTGCGGCCGCCCAGCTCGGCGTCTCGCAATCCGCGCTCAGCCATACGATCCGCTCGCTCGAAACGCGCCTCGGCGTGCGGCTGCTCACGCGCACGACACGCAGCGTGGCACCGACCGAAGCCGGCGAACGACTGCTGCTGAACCTCGCGCCGCGCTTCGACGAAATCGAGGCCGAACTGACGGCGCTCGCGGAACTGCGCGACCAGCCGGCGGGCACCGTGCGCATCAATGCGACCGACTTCGTGATCCGCACGCTGCTGTGGCCGAAGCTCGCGCCGATCCTGCGCGACTATCGCGACCTGAAGGTCGAGTTCGTGAACGACTACGGGCTGTCCGACATCGTCGCGGAACGCTTCGACGTCGGCGTGAGGCTCGGCGACCAGGTGGCGAAGGACATGATCGCCGTGCGCATCTCGGCCGACATGAAGATGGCGATCGTCGGCGCGCCCGCGTATTTCGCTGAACGCGCGCGCCCCGTGTCGCCGCAGGATCTGGTCGCGCACGACTGCATCAACCTGCGCCTACCGACGCACGGTGCGCTGTACGCGTGGGAACTCGCGCGCGGCGATGACGTGCTGCAGGTGCGCGTCGACGGGCAAGTCACGTTCAACGGCACCTACGAAACGCTCGATGCGGCGCTCGCGGGCTACGGGCTCGCCTACGTGCCTGCCGAACTCGCGGCGCCGCATGTCGCCGCCGGCCGCCTCGACAGCGTGCTCGACGACTGGTGCCCGACGTTCCCCGGCCATCACCTGTACTACGCGAGCCGGCGGCAATCGTCGCGCGCGCTCGCGGTGATCGTCGATGCGCTGCGCTATCGCGCATGACCCAACGAGGCGCCGCCCATGCGCCGCGATTCATGAATCGGATCGATAAGTGCATGCGGATTGCCAGGGATTATCGATAAGCGCATCGGTGGCTACCATCTTCGGTGTTCCCCACCCTCCCCGGAGCCCTCGATGTCCGATTCGACTTCCGCCGCGCGCAAAGCGTTCGGCGCCATCGCCCCCGCCCTCGCCGACTACACCGACAACGTGCTGTTCGGCGACGTCTGGCAGCGCCCCGGCCTGTCGCCGCGCGATCGCAGCCTCATTACGGTCGCGAGCCTCGTGTCGCTGTATCGCGTCAACGAACTGCCGTTCCACCTGAAGAAAGCGCTCGACAACGGCCTCACGCGCGACGAACTGGTCGAAGCGATCACGCACCTCGCGTTCTACTCGGGCTGGCCGACCGCAAGCTCGGCGCTCACGATCGCGCAGCGCGTGTTCGACGAAGCCGGCGTGTAAGCGCGGCGTCCCTTCATTCAACCGGCGGGCACGCGCCCGCATGGAGCCTCCATGGATTACCGCTATCTCGGGCGCAGCGCGCTCAAGGTGTCGCCGCTGTGTCTCGGCGCAATGATGTTCGGCGGCGAGACCGACGAAGCGACATCGGCGCGCATCATCGACAAGGCGTTCGACCAGGGCGTCAACTTCATCGATACGGCCGACGTCTATCACGCCGGCCGCTCGGAAGAAGTCGTCGGGCGCGCGATTGCGTCGCGCCGCGACAGCTGGGTCGTCGCGACGAAGTTCGGCTTTCCGGCCGGGCCGGACGCCGGGCCGAACCGGCAGGGCCAGTCGCGCAAATGGATCGTCGAATCAGTCAACGCGAGCCTGAAGCGGCTCGGCACCGACTACATCGACATCCTCTATTTCCATCGTGCGCTGACCGATGCGCCGCTCGACGAAGGCATGCGCGCAATCGCCGACCTGATCCGGCAAGGCAAGGTGCGCTACTTCGGGCTGTCGAACTTCAAGGGCTGGCGCATCGCCGAGATCGTGCGGCTTGCGGACCAGCTCGGCATCGATCGCCCGGTCGCAAGCGAACCGCTGTACAACCTCGTCGATCGCACGGCGGAGATCGAACAGCTTCCGGCCGCCGCGCACTACGGGATCGGCGTCGTGCCGTACAGCCCGCTCGCGCGCGGCGTGCTGACCGGAAAATATGCGGTGGATGCGCAGCCGCCCGCCGATTCGCGCGCCGGCCGCGGCGACCGTCGCATCCAGCAAACGGAATGGCGCCCCGAATCGTTGCACATCGCGCAGCAGGTGGCCGCGCATGCGGCCGCACGCGGCACGACGTCGGTGGCGTTCGCGCTCGCGTGGGTCATGAAGAATCGCATCGTCAGCTCGACGATCGCGGGGCCGCGCACCGAAGCGCATTGGGACAGCTACATCGACGCGTTGAAGCTCGAACTCGGCCCGGATGACGAACGGTTCGTCGATTCGCTCGTGCCGCCCGGGCACGCATCGACGCACGGCTATACCGATCCCGGCTATCCGGTCGAAGGCCGCAAGGTTTGAAGTCGGAGCAGGATGAGTGAATGACATGCCGGGCGCGATGCCCGGCATGAAGATGAACGCGCGTCGCCCGACGCGCGAACGCGTGGAAGCGGCTGGATCAGTTGTCGTGCGCGGTTGCGTCGGCGCTGACTACGCGATCGAAGAATTCCTGCGCACGCGCCAGCTCGTCGAGCGCGCGATCGAGGCGCGACATCGCGCGTGCATATTCGGCCGACGAAACTTCGTCGTCGCTTTCGCCGCGCACGGCGCGAAAGGCCTGATCGACGTTGCGCGTGGCTTCGACGAAACGTTGCGCAGCCCGGGCTTCCCGCGAACAGATGTGGGTCGACATCGACACTTCTCCCTCAGGGTTGCAGTGTGAAGCACGCCGACGCTCAGTGTGCGTGGTGCGCATGTCGGCGGCGTGAACCACGACCCATCGAGTGTCGACGCATCGGCCGCCGCGCAGCGCGCTTCGTGCCGATTGTCTCTCTGCGCTCGCCGCTCCGCTATGGCGAGATTGCAACAAATTCTTGCGCGATCCGCTGCGCGCGATTCGTCACGCGCGCCCGATACGTGGATGTGCGAGGCCCGCGAACGCAGCCGCCTCACCCGGTGACAGGTCGAACAGGTCGCCGGTGAGATCACGCGGATGCTCGGCCGCCTGCCGATTGCGCAAGCGCGCGACGTGCGTGGGCGCGACATACGCGGCCGCCGTTTCGATCGGCGGCACGTCGAACAGATCGCGCGTGACACCGCGCACGGCGTCCGTCGGCGAACGGCCGCGCAAGCGCGCGACGAGTTCGACGAAGCGATCGAAATCGCCCGCGCGCGTGGCCTTGTTCACTTCCGCGAGATCGCGTGCCTTCAACACGCACGGCTGCGCGAGCCGCACGAAATACGGTGCTTCGAGCTCGACCGACAGCGCGAGCGGATAGCTCTTGCCCGTCTGCTCCTTCGCGCGCCCGACGCAATCGACCACGGCCGCACCCTGTGCGGCGCCGAGCGGCTGGCCGGTGCTCACGCTGCGCAGGTGATCGGGAAACACGCGCAATTGCGTGCCGACCGTCAGCGCGGTGGATGACGCGCACACGAGCGCGTAGTGCTGTTCGCGGCGCCGGCCCGACGGCAACGTCGAGCGGCTGGCGATGAACGTGTGCGGCGGCAACGGCCGCACCTGCCCGCTCGCATCGACCCATGCATTCCACAGCAGCATGTCTTTCCGCTCGCCTGCGCGCGGGCGCGACGCGACCGGCGAAAACAGTGCGAGCAGCGAGCCCGTGCGATGCGCGGCGACTTGCGCGCTGCTGCCGAGCGGCTGGTTGATGCCCCACAGAAAACGCCCGCCCCCGAGCCGGCGCTCCCATTCCTTGCGGAGCACGACGGTCGGCAGTTCCTCGCCGGACTCGGTACCGATCTTGGTCCAGCAGAACGTGGGTGGGAGGTGTTTCAGTGTCATCAACTTTCTCGGGATACAGCCTCGCTGGTGACAGCAAGCCCATTCAACAGCCGTAACTGTATAGGTATAATGCATCACATGGAAGTCCCGGACCAAGATTTTCCCGTTCAAGACCTGTTGCGCCGCCTGACGGCAGATACACGCTCGTCCAGCGAAATAGCGCGACTTTCCGGGGTCAGCCAGCCGACCGTATCGCGCCTGAGGTTGTCGAACGGGCATCGTCTGCGTCGCAGCGCGCCATTCAATAAGCTATGCAGTTTCTATGGTGTCGATACCGGGCCGTCGCGCCGCCAGTACAACGACCTGCTGCGCGACGCGATCGTCGACGCGTGGGATGGGTCGGATGAGCACGGGCGCGCGCTGCTGGTCGTGATTCAGGGGCTGAAGGGGCTGCAGGCGAAGGTGGATGATGGGTAACGTCGCGGCCGGGCGGTGCCGCCGGGTCGCATCGCTGGCTCGGCAGCGGAGCGCCGCGCGTTATCGGCGCGCGGCGGGATCGGTGATGAAACCGACCTTCGCAAGGCCGGCGGCCTGTGCCGCCGACAGCAACTTCGCGACGCTGTCGTAGCGGGCCGCGCGATCGCGCCGACCGGCGCACTTCCGGTTGGGGCGCGGCGCGAGCCGCCGCGGCAAGACGCGCCTGCAGTTCGGCGTCGGACACCGGATGCCTGTCCCAGCTCACGCCGCCTCTGGCGTCGCTCGCGCCGTCCGCACCTCGACGTTTACCCCACCTCAAGTCCGCGGCGGAGCTGCCGTCAAGTCAGGAGCGCGCACCCGATATCCGCCAGGAACCGGGCGTGCACGCCCTCAAGGAGACCCAGCAACGTGAACTTCTTCGGAATCGGTCGCGGCCGCCGTTCATCGCGCGCGCTCGTCGGCGACATCGCCGAGCAGGCCGGGAGGCTCGGCATCGAGATCTGCGACGTGTCGGGACACGTCGAGGAAGTCGCCGCGCGCGTCGCCAGGCAGGCGGAGGTCTGCCACACGTTGCGCGAATCGGCCGCCCTCACGCTGCGCGGCAACCACCGGATCGCCGAGGCCGCGCAGCAGGTGCGCGACGTCAGCGCCAATGCGTCGAGCGCGGTCCTGCAGTCGCAGCAGACGATCGAGGCGTCGCTCGCGGACATTCACGTCCTCGTCGAAGGCGTCACCGCGATCAGCAGCCAGATGGGTGCGCTGCGCGACGCGCTCGATCACGTGCGGGCCGTGTCCGAGGAGATCTCCGTCATCGCCCGCCAGACCCACCTGCTCGCGTTGAACGCCGCGATCGAGGCCGCGCGCGCTGGCGAATCGGGCCGCAGCTTCGCCGTCGTCGCAGCCGAGGTCAAGAACCTGTCCGCCAAGACCGGGCAGGCGACGGCCCAGATCGAAACGACCCTTGCGCGCCTCGCCGAGCAGACCGAACACTTGATCGCGGACGGAACCGACAATGCCGCACGCGCGCACCGGGTACGCGAGGGCACGCGCACGATCGGCGAAGTCGTGCACGCGACCGGAAACGCGATCACCGAGCTCGCCGGCGAGGCCGAACAGATCGCATCGCTGACGGACGAGATCGAGACGCAGTGCCATCGCCTCGACGAACAGGTGGGCGAGATGGCGTCGGGCGTCGAGAACTCGAGCGAGAACTTCTCGCAGGCCAAGGACCGGCTCGGCAATCTGCTCTCCGTCTCCGAGACACTCATCGAACTCACGGCCGCGACCGGCATCGAGTCGCCCGACACGCGCCTGATCGACACCGCGCGGAACACGGCCGCCGCGATCAGCAAGCTCTTCGAGGCGGCGGTCAGCCGCGGCGACATCGCGCTCGACGCACTGTTCGACGCGCACTACGAGCCGATTCCCGGCACCGACCCGCAGCAGTTCATGACGCACTTCACGGCCTTCACCGATCGCGTGCTGCCGGCCATCCAGGAGCCGGTGCTCGACATCGACGAGCGCATCGTCTATTGCGCCAGCTTCGACAGGCAATGCTACCTGCCGACCCACAACCGGAAGTTTTCGCTACCCCAGCGCGCAGACGCCGCCTGGAACGCCGCGAACTGCCGGAACCGCCGGATCTACACCGACCGGACGGCACGCACCTCCGTGTCGCACACCAAGCCGTTCCTGTTGCAGACCTATCGGCGCGACATGGGCAATGGCCACTTCGCGCTGATGAAGGACGTTTCCGCGCCGATCATCGTCGGCGGACGACCATGGGGGGTGCTGCGGATCGGCTACAGCGCCTGAACCGGCGCAGGCGGGCCGTCCCTACTATTGCTCCAACCCGACTGCCAACGGCCGCTGATCGCTCCGCCCGTGATCGTCGACCACCCGCACCGTGTAACTGCCGGCCGTCCCCGGCTGCCAGAACAGCGCATCGCCCGGCGCGCTGCGCCCGACAAACGCATCGTTGACGAACCAGTACAACGCATGCGCGCTTGCATCGGCCGTCGCGTTGAACGCGATGCGCGTCTCCTCCGTGCTCTTCACGCGCATCGCATACGTGCTGCCGCGCAGCGGCGACGTGATGCGCGGCGGGTCGCCTTCGACCTGCCCCGCGTCGCGGCAGTCCGCGTTCTGCGGCGGCCGCCGGCGCGGAATGCCGGCCTGCACGAACACCTGCTGCAGATCCGACGGCCAGAACTCGAAGATCTCCGTATGCGTGCGCTTGCCGTCGTACGGCGGGCACGCGGCCTTTCCCGTCGCATCGTCGATCACGACGGGCCGGTGCACGGTGCTCACGCGAATCGGCGACGTGCCCGGAACGAACCATGTCCAGCCCTGCTGCGGGCACCACTCGTTCGGCAATTCACCGCTCGCGAGGCAGATCCGCACGCGCTTCAGCTTCGGCGGCACCGCGCGCGGCGGCTCGACGAGCGTGCGTTCGGCATTCAGCGCATCGACGACCTGGAAGAACAGCGGCGCGGCTGCGTCGACGCCGACGAACGCCGTATTGGTCGAGTTGTCGAAATTGCCGACCCACACGACCAACACGTACGGGCCGAACACGCCGGCCGTCCACGCGTCGCGGAACGACCATGACGTGCCGGTCTTCCAGTAGACGGGCACGCTCGACGGCTGCGCGCCGCTCGTCTCGTCAGGGCGCAAGTGCTGGCGCAACATGTCCATCGTCATGTAGCTCGCCTCGGCGCTGAGCAGGCGCCGGCCAGGCAGCGCCGGTTCGTCCGCGCGCAGCCGTAGCGGCCGGAATTCGCCGCGATTCGCGAGCATCGCGTAGAGCGCCGCGAGATCCTGCATCGTCACTTCGCCGCCGCCGAGCACGAGCGCGAGCCCGTAGTGCTGCGCGCTCGCGAGCCGGCGCACGCCGGCTTCCTGCAGGAACCGGTACAGATCGGGCGACTTGAGCTGCGACGCGACCCACACGGCCGGCACGTTGCGGCTGCGGTTCAGCGCATCGGTCGCGGTGATCGGCCCGAGGAAATGGCCGTCGAAATTCTCCGGCGCATACGGGCCGAATGCGGTCGGCACGTCACGCAGCACGGTCTGCGGATGCAGCACGCCCTGGTCGAAGCCGAGCGCATAGATGAACGGCTTGAGCGTCGAGCCCGGTGAACGCCGCGCGAGCGTGCCGTTCACCTGCCCGTCGATCGTGCGGTCGAAGAAGTTCGCGGAGCCGACGAGCGCCTTCACGCCCATGTCGCGTGTATCGACGAGGATCGCCGCCGCGTTGCGCACGCCGCGCGTGTCGTTGCGCGCGACATAGCGTGCGATCTGCCGTTCGAGCGTGCGTTGAAGGTCGAGGTCGAGCGTCGTCACGAGCCGCGCGTCGGCGTCGCTGTCGTTCGCCGCCGCGCTCGAGGTCGTACGCCACGCGCTGCGTGCGGCCAGCGCCTGGTCGACCGCATGCGGCGCATCGAACGGCAGCGCGGACAACGGCCGCATCGCCAGCGGCAACGCGAACAGCGGCTTGAACGATGCATCGCCCGGATGCTTCGTCAGCCAGCGCGCATACAGCCGGTTGCGCGATACGGCCAGCGCGCGGTTGATCTCGTCCTGCCCGCCGCGCACGCGCCGCGCCGGGTCCTGCGGAATCACCGCGAGCGCAAGCGCCTCGGGCAGCGTCAGCGCGTCGGGCATCCGGTCGAAATAGACGACGCTCGCGGTGCCCGCGCCTTCGACGTTGCGGCCGTACGGCGCATCGTTCAGATACGCTTCGAGGATCTGCCGTTTCGAATAGAAGAGTTCGAGCTGCACCGCGCGCGCAACCTGCTCGAGCTTGCCGGCCGGCGTGCGCGTGTTCAGCCGCCACAGCGAGCGCGCGAGCTGCATCGTCAGCGTCGAGCCGCCCTGCGGATTGCCGCCGCGCACGTACGTGATCCACGCGCCGCGCGCGAGCCCGTACGGGTTGAAGCCGGGGTGCCACCAGAACCAGCGGTCCTCGTGCAGCATCACGGCTTCGACGAGCTGCGGCGACATCCGGTCGAGCGGCACCCACAGCCGGTAGCGGTCGTCCTTCGCGAGCGTGAGCCGCAGCAAGCGGCCCTGTGCGTCGGCCACCGCGACCGACGACGGCTTCCAGTCGCGCAGCGGCGGGTGCGGCCACAGCCGGCACGCGGCCAGCGCGCCGAACACGAGCAGCGCGCCGGCGATCCAGTTCTGCCAGCGATGCAGCCAGCGGCCGGCGCCGTGCAGCACGCGCCGGAGCACCGAAACGTCGTCAGCCACGCGCGGGCGCTCCTCGCACCCGGCGCGGCCGGCAGCGCCGTTGCAGCCGCATCGTCATCGCACGCGCTCCACCGTCAGCGTCGTGCCGCCGGGCGCCTGCGCCTGCACGCGGCGGTCGTACATCGACTCGCCGTATGCGGGCGGCGCGATGAAGCGGCCCGCGTTGCTCGCCTTGATCCGGTAGACGAATTCGCGCACGTCGGTCGTTGCGGTGCCGTAGATCACCACGCGATCTTCACGCACGTCCGCGAACTGCGGCTGCCACGTGGAACCCTTCACGCCGATCGGCGAACGCCACGGTGCATCGGCCACCGGCGCCGACGCGCCGCCATCGCCATTGCTGTCGCCATCCTGCGTGTCGGTGACGGGCGGCGGCGCGATCACCGGATCGAAGCCGCCCGGCAACAGGTCGACGATCGCGATGTTGCCGACGTTCGCAGAACCCGTCGCACGGATCTTCACGTGCACGTCGATCTCCTGGCCGAGCGTGATCTTGTCGAGCGGCTTGCCGTCCGTGTCGGTGTAGTCGCGCACGATCTCCAGCCCGTTCTTGATCGCCTTCGTCGACGTGCCGCGGTCGTAGCCCGACTGGCTCGTGATCCACCACGCGGGCAGCGCGCTGCCGTTCACGAAATCGACGCGCGACGCACCGGCCGACCACGTGCCCGAGCGCACGAGGTTCGCCTGGATCGACGACACGTCCTTCGGCGCGGCACCCGCACGCACCTCGTCGATCGAGAGCTGGTCGAGCTGGCCCGCGCTCGACGCCGCATACGCATCGAGCGCGAGGATCGTCATCGCCGACGACAGCGTGTTGTAGCGGTTGTCGACGAGCGGCGCGGCAAGGTTGTCCATCGCGCGCGGCGACAGCTTGCGCACGCGCTCCGGGAAGTGCTTCGCGATCAGGTACAGCACGCTCGCATCGCGCGTCAGCGGATCGAGGTAGTAGCCCGTCACGTAACCGCCGTCGGACGCGCGCTTGCGCTCGAGCAGCGCCTGCGGGCCCGCGATCAGCGCGGCAGCCTCCTTGTCCTGCTTCAGCAGCTGGTACGACGCAGCGAGCCACGCGGCCGCGAGATCGTTCTTCCAGTCGTTCGGATACGCATCCTGCAGCCGCTTCTGCACGGCCGCGAGGCTGTTGGTCGTCACGTTGCCCTGGCGCGTCAACAGATACACCGCGTACGCGCGCTGCCGCAACAGGTCGAGCGAGCCGAGCGAATCGTTCGCCGCGAGCCTCTGCAGATACGCGTTGCCCGCGTCGAGCATGTCCTTCGGCACCGCGATGCCGCGCTCGCGCGCGTCGAGCAGCACGTGCATCGCGTACGCGGACACGAACGGATCGGCATCGGGCGTCGCGCTCCACAGGCCGAACCCGCCCTGCGCGTTCTGCCGGCTGCGCAGCATGCCGAGGAACTGCGTGATCGCCGCTGCGTTCGTTGCGTCGGCACCGGCGTCGGTCGCATGCATCGCGCTCGTCAGCGCGCGCACCGACAGCCACTTCGCCGCGAACACGCGCGGCACGGCCGCACTCACCATCTGCTCGCTGCAGTAGTGCTCGAAGTTGACGAGATACGACGACAACCCTTCGGACAGCACGAGCGGCGCGGTCGAAATGCTTGCGTCGCGCGATGCATATGCGTCGTACATCGAGCGCAGGTTCGGCACGCTCGCCTTCTTGCCCGGATCGAGCCGCGCGATGTCGAGCTGCGTGCGGAACGCGGCAGCCGGCCGCACCGACACGTCGACACGCTGCTGCGCCCCCTTCGCGCCGTAGCGCGCGCCGAACGACAGCGAACCCGAGCCGAGCGTGTCGGTCGCCTTCACGCGGAACATCGCGACGCCCTCGTGCTGCGGCGCGAGCGCGACGTTCTGCGTGGCCGGCCCGATCACCTGCAGCTGCGGGCCCGTCTTCAGCGTGACCGCGACCGGCACCGGCTGGTTGCCGACGCCCGTCAGGTTGTTCGCGACGCCGACGCTGACGTCGGCCTCGTCACCCGGCGCGAGCGTCGTCGGCACGTTCGGCGACAGCACGAAATCGCCGCGCACCGTCGTCGCGCCTTCGAACGTACCCACGAGGTCCGGCGACACCGACACGGCCATCACGCGCAGCTTGCCGTTGAAGTAGTCGGGCACGGTGTAGCTCAGGCGCGTATCGCCGTTCACGTCGACGATCCCCGACCAGTAGACGACGGGCTTGTCGCGCTTGCGCTTGAACGGGTTCAGCTGCCGGCCGATCGCATCGTCGGCGTCGCCGCCCGGTGCGGCCATCGCCATCAGCTTCTCGAAGTCCGGCAGGATCAGGTCGAGGATCTGCGACGTGCCGACTTCGAGCATCCGCTTGCGGAAGAAGAACTTCAGCGGATCGCCGAGCTTGTAGCGCGCGACCTGCAGGATGCCCTCGTCGACCGCGAACACGACGACCTTCGCGGGCTTCGCCGAATGCACGGTGAAATTCACCGTGTCGCCGGGCTTCACGAGCGCCGGCGCATCGACCGACACCGCGTTGCGGCGCGCATCGAGGTTCACCGAGAACGGCACGACGCCGTAGCTCAGCGGGCTCATGAAGATTTCATCGGACGACGGATCGCGGATGTACTGCACGTTGATGTAGCCGTTGCCCTCGAAGCCGGCCGGCACCGTGATGTGCTGGATCGAGCTCGTCGTGTCCGCATGGAACCACGCGTGCGCATACACCTTGTCGCGCTCGATCGTGATCAGGCCGCTGCCCGCATAAGGCGCGCGGATCGCGATCTCGACCTGCTCGCCCGGCTTGTAGTCGTGCTTCGCGAGCGTCACCTGCAGCTCCGCGTTGCGGTCGAGCGAACGCGTGACGTTCGCATCGCCCGTGACCGAATACTCGATCCGGTTCACCGCGGCGCCGGCCGCGTTGCGGATCACGAGCGCATAGCTGCCCGGCTTGTCGGTGCGCAGCGTGAAGTCGAGCCCGCCCGCAGGTATCGTCAGCGGCTTCTCGTCGACCGGCACTTCCTTCAGCCGCGAATCGTATTTGTACGCGCCGGAATCCTGCTTGGTCAGCACCGACACGTAGCGCTCCTCGACGAGCTGCGCGCGCAGGTCCTTCACGTCGATCGCCTTCGCATTCGGATCGATCGCGACGAGCCGCACCGTGCGCGGGCTGCCCCGCTTCACGTAGCCGAGATCGTCGGCCGATTTGTAGCCGACGAGCCAGTCGTTGTTCGACACGAGCGCCTGTGCATTCGCGGCGACGTTGCGCCCGCCTTCCGCTTCATAGGCCTTCGCCTGGAAGTAGAGCTGGTAGGTTGCGTCCGCGTACTTGTCGAGATCGAGATCGAACTCGGCATGGCCCTTGTCGTCGGTCGTGCCGTCCTGCAGCGTCGTCGTATAGCCCTCCTTCGCGCGGCGTGCATCGAAGAAGTGATAACCCTGCCAGCTGCGGAACGACGGCCACACCGGGCGCAGCGTCAGCGTCGCCGCGACGCGGCGCTTCTCCGCCGGCGTGCCGAACAGGTTCTGCGCATCGACGACGCCCTTCAGCCCCTTCGGCTTCACCCACCCTTCGACGACCTGCTGCGACAGCTTCGCGTCGACCTTCATCCGGTCGGGCAGGAACTCCTTCACCTGCACCGTCGTGCTGCCGATCGGCTCCGCACCGGGCTGGCCGTCCTTGACGATGTACAGGTTGACCGTCCACGTGCCGGTCGGCGCCGTTTCGGCCGTCGTATAGCCGAGCTCAGTGAAGCCCGTCGCATCGACCGTCACCGGCTTGCGCTCGACGGTGATCCCGCGCGGGTCGACGATCTCCGCCTGCAGCGGCACGCCGGCCGGGCTGCGCGCCCAGCTCGCCGCGCGCACGATCAGGCCGATGTGGAACGGATCGCCGGGCCGGTACAGGCCGCGATCCGAGAACAGGTACGCGGACAACTGCCCCTGGCCCGTCGCATTGCGCTCGCCGTCGACGTCGAAACGCGAGAAGTCGAGCTGGCGATCGCGGCCGGCCACCGGCAGGAACGACAGGTCGGTGTCCTTCTTCACGACATACAGCTGCGGCCGCTTCTCGCGGTCGAGCCCCTTGAACGCTGGGAAATGCACGATGCCGTCGGCGCCGGTCGTCTGCGTGAACAGCGCCTGGCCGTTCACCGCGAGCACCGACACGGTCGCGCCCGCAACCGGACGGCCGTTGCGGATCGACTGGACGAACACATCCTGGCTGCCGTCCAGCGCCTTCTTGACCAGCATCCCGAGATCGGTCACGACGATCAGGCGCGTGTCGCCGAGCGCGCTGTCGCTGTCGTTGCCGTTGCTGTCGCCCGAATCGGCGTTGTCGGACTGATCCTGGCTGCCGTCGCCGGACGATGCGTCACTGTCCTTCGCATCGTCGGCTTTCTTCTTCTCGGCCGCCGGGTCGTACTTCGTCAGGTGCAGCAGGAACACGCCGCGCTTGCCGCCTTTCAGGTACTGGCCGAGATCGATGCCTTCGTAATGCGCCTTGCCGGGGTCGCCCGCCGGGAACGCGCGCGTCTGCACGAAGCGCTCGACGATGTGATCCTCGCTGAACGAATACGACAGCTCGGGCCGCGCGTACGTGCCGTTGTTGAAGCTCACGAGATGCTGGAGCTGGTCGGGCAGCACGCGGCCGATCTCGACCTTCATCCCCGGCAGGTTGCGCGACACGACCGACAGCCGCTTGCTGCCGCTCATCGACAGCAGCGAACCGTCGGCCATGAAGCGCAGCAGCTTCGGATAGTCGGGCACCGTGAACGCGGTCGTCACCGGCTCGGCGAGCAGGTAGCCGCCGGCCGATTTCAGGTCGCCCGCGAAACGCACGACGATGCGATCGCCCGGCGTCGCGTGATACTTGAAGCTTTGCAGCGTTGCGTAGTCGTTCTCGGTCGGCACCGCGTCGAGCGGCAGCGGCTTCGACTGCTTCAGCACCGCGTCGCTGATGTCGGCCACGTTCCATTCGTACGGCGGATCGTCGTCCGACTGATCGACGCCCGGCTTGCGCTTCGGCAGCACCCACGCCTTCGCGCGTGCGGCCAGGTCGGCGCTGCGCACGCCGTCGGACGCTTCCGCGACGAGTACCTGCTCGGGCTCGTAGCGCTCGTTGTCGACAAGCGTCGGCGCGATGTTGGCGATCGACAGGCTGTAGAGCCCCGGCACGCCGACCGACGCATGCAGCACGTCCGGCGTGCCGTTGCCGCCGCGTGCACTCTTCACGCCCTTGTCGACGTCGAGCCGTGCCACCAGCGGATCGCGCGGAATCTCGAGCGGCTGCGAGTAGACCCACGCGCTCGTCTTCATCTTGTCGTAGTTGACCGTATAGCGCAGCGGCGTCGAATTCTTGCCGTCGCGGCCGACCAGCACGAGGCCGATGCGCTTCTCGAACTCGGCCGGATCGACCGGGTAATTGAAGCGCAACTGCATCAGCGCCTGCTTCTCCGCCGGATTGTCGGGGTTCTGGTAGAACTCATTGTTGCCGAACGTCGCAGCGAACGCCGGCAGGTCGAAGGCGAAACGGTCGTCGTGCATCGTCACCTGCGGCGCGAACACCCGGTGCACCGCGAAACGCACCTCGACGTGCGCGCCGACCGGCCAGTCGGCCGCCGGCGTGAAGCGCAGCGTCTTGTCGTCGACCCACGCCCATGCGCCCTTCAGCGCGGGCGTCATCTCGATGCCGTCACCGGCCGGCTTGCCAACCTGTTCGATCGGTGCGGCCGATTGCGCGAACACGACTTCGAGCGGATGCACGGTGATCTTCGGCTTGTCGGTGTCGTCCACCTCGTAGGTGGTGATCGCCGGCGCCTTCACGGTGAAGCTGACGGTTTCGGGCTCGGGCGGCTTCGGGCGGTGCTTGAACCAGTACCCGCCATAGCCGAGCGCTGCCGCGAGCAGCACGAGGCCGCCGGCATGCCACGGACGGCGGCGCACAGCCGCGGCGGTAACGCCCATCCACGCGGGCGCCGTCCACGATACGTCGCCGACCAGCGGCCGCAGCGCACAGCCGAGCAGCCACCAGACGAAGCCCGCCACGCGAATCGGCAGGAGCAGCAGGAAGCGCAGCAAATCCATTGTTATTTCCTTGTCAAGGACATGCTGCCTGGTGCGGCAACCTTCCCCGAATTGTTATGGGTCTGTGACGGCGCGGCCCGGTTGCGCCGTAGTACTTGGAATATTCGACCGGATGCTGGGCGCCATTATCGATCAGACCCGAAACGATGGAAATATCGGTGTGCCGGCGCGCAACGCCGCCGGATAACCGGCCGGTCGGGCGGATTTCGGTCGTCCATCGCGCAACCTCTGCGCACGGCGGCACCGCGTTCGCTAGAATGCGCGGCTCGGCAGGATCGAATCGAAATGAAAGGAAACCGCTTGAAACTCCCGTTCGAATGGCAGATCGGGCTGCGCTACGCGCGCGGCGGCCGGCGCTCGGCCGGCGACGGCTTCGTGTCGTTCATTGCCGGTGCCGCGATGGCCGGCATCGCGCTCGGCGTCGCCGCGCTGATCGTCGTGCTGTCGGTGATGAACGGCTTCCGGACCGAAGTGCGCGACCGGATGCTGTCGGTGCTCGCGCACGTTGAAATCTTCTCGCCGACCGGCGCGATGCCCGACTGGCGGCTCAGCGCGCACGAATCGCTGCAGAATCCGGCCGTGCGCGCCGTCGCGCCCTATGTCGACGCTCAGGCGCTGCTGACGAACGCGGGCAGCGTGACGGGCGTCGCGCTGCGCGGCATCGATCCCGTGCTGGAGCCGCGCGTGTCCGAGATCGCGCGCAAGCTGAAGACCGGGCGGCTCGACGCGCTCGTGCCGGGCGAGATGGGGATCGTGCTCGGCTCGGCGCTGGCCGACGCGCTGCACGTGAAGATCGGCGACCGCATCACGTTCTTCGCGCCCGGCAATACCGCGCGCATCGGCGACGCGCTGCCGCAGTTCCGGCAGTTCAACGTGGTCGGCACGTTCGAGTCGGGCCACTACCAGTACGACAGCGCGCTCGCGTACATCCATATCCGCGACGCGCAGACGCTGTTCAACGCGCGCGCGCCCACCGGCATCCGGCTGCGCCTCGACGATCTGCAGCGCGCGCCGGAGATCGCGCTGGCGCTGTCGCGCACGCTGTCGGGCGACCTCTATATCCGCGACTGGACGCGGCAGAACCGCACGTGGTTCGAGGCCGAGCGGCTGCAAAAGCGCATGCTGTCGCTGATCCTGATGCTGATCGTCGCGGTCGCCGCGTTCAACCTCGTGTCGTCACTCGTGATGACCGTCACGCAGAAGCAGGGCGACATCGCGATCCTGCGCACGCTCGGCGCGCCGCCCGGGTCGGTCATGAAGATTTTCGCGATCCAGGGGATGACGATCGGCCTCGCCGGCACGCTGGCGGGCGTCGCGCTCGGCTGCGCGATCGCGGTGAGCATCCCGTGGGTGCTCCCGGCGGTCGAGCAGTTGCTCGGCATCCGCTTCCTGACGCCGTCCGTGTACTTCCTCAGTTCGCTGCCGTCGAAGCTCGCGGCGACCGACGTGATCGAGATCGCCGCGGCCGCGTTCCTGATGTCGTGCGTCGCGACGCTCTACCCGAGCTGGCGCGCCGCGCGGGTGCGGCCGGCCGAAGCGCTGCGCGACGAATAGGCGCGCGGCGGCCGGCGCCCGGCTCCGCGACGCGCATCGTCATGCGATCTCGTGGAAGCCGATGCTGTTGCGCCCGTTCAGGATGTCCTCGAACGCGGCCCCGAAGCCGACGTCGATCAGGCCCGCGCGCCTGCCGTAGGTCTTCTGCCCCAAGTTGTCGACAAAGATCGCCGCGCCCGACGACAGCTGACGGTCGGTATCCAGCAGCGCGAGCGTGCCGCGCGCGCTGCCGGCCGACTGCTCGAACTTCAGCGGCGTGCCGTCCTGCGCGGTGAAATGCCCGCCGACCTCTTCAAACTTCTGGTTGCGCGCGACGGACGTATTGATTTCCTTCATAAAGAGGAAGTCCGCGTCGGCGCGCTGGCTGGCCACCTTGCGATCATCATCCGTGAACGTCTCGCCCACGGCGGCCGCGCCCTGCCCGGCGAAGTCAACGGCCTGCTGGTGAAACTCGCGCGTCGCGAGCACGAGGCCCGCGTTCGCGTTCAGCGTCGACTCCACCCACGCGCGATCGGCTTCCGTCATCGTCTTCGACACGACCGTGATCCGGCCGTCGTCGGTCTTGAAGTCGAACTGCGCGTCGGCCAGATCCGGGCGCTTCGCAATGATCTCGTGCATGCTCGTCGCGAGCTGGCTGGTGACGCCGCGCAGCTTCGTCGACAGGTCGCCCAGCATCGACATCTGCTTCATGCGCGCCGCCTGCATCGCGTCCTGGTCCAGCGCCCGGACGGTGATCGGCGTGTCCTGCGGTTTCCCGGACGCCGCATCCGTCTGTTGACGCCCGTCGAGCGCGGCTTCCTGCGCCATCTGCACGAGCGAAAGGCCGCTCGCCGCGGTAACTGAAATCGTCATGCCCTCTCTCTCCTTTCAATCTGTTTTTTTTACCGTTTACGGACAGATTGCCCGGAAATTTAGACCGATCGCACGTCGATCGCGGGACGGAAAAAGAAACTTTGTTTGACTAAAACTAAAAAAGTTTGACACCGAGATTTCACTGAGATAAGTTTTGCGCAAGCTTCCGGAAAGCAATCCGGCCAGCCCCGCCGACTCACGTCGCGCTTTCCTGCCGTTGCAGCACCGCCGTTCGCAACTCCCCGCCTCATCGCATCGTGCCGTTCCGTTTCATCTGAAACCTGAAGGAAGATCGGGCATGCCCGCATTTGATTCGCACTCCTGCGTTCATGTCGTACCGCGTGCCTCGCACCGCCCGCGCGGCCCGAACCGGCCGCCGCGCTGACGCTTTCCGGTCGGGGCGATGAAGTCGCCCCGACACCCGCCGGGTTGCGCGATGCGTGACGCGCGTCGACGCCGGCCGTGACACCCGGGCATCGCGCCCGGCGCTTTCGAAGGTGCAGTTCCGTTTCATCCGATGCAGCACCCGGCCGGGCCGCAGGGGGCATATCGCGGGCCGTCCGGTTCCAGACAATCACAACAAGAGGTCGACAATGGACATTCATCGAACCGGATTGCGTCGTGCGTGGCTTCCCGCGCTCGTTGCAGCCGCAACGCTCGCCGCATGCGGCGGCGACGACGGCGGCAGCGTGGCGGGCGTCTCCGCGCTCGCGCAGGGCCAACAGGAGGGGGCCGCCGCCTCGGCGGCCGACAAGCAGTCGCTCGCATCCCGCATTTCGCCGTCCGGCGTGCCGTACGCCAATCCGGCCAGCGGCGGCCGCTACCGCCCCGTGATTACAAACGGCCAGGTGCAGCCGTCGCTGTCGGGCGGCACGATCGAGGAGAACGCGTGGGTCGACACGCCGGTCGATTCCGACGGCGACGGCACGCGCGACCGCATTCACGTGCGCATCGTGCGCCCGACCGAAACCGCGAACGGCGCGCGCACGCCCGTGATCGTGCTCGCGAGCCCGTACTACGCGGGCCTCGCCGACAGCCCCAACCACAACGTCGACGTCGAACTCGACGGCACGGCGCATCCGGCCGCCACCGCGGCAGCGACCGGCGCCTCCGCGCGCATCATGGCCGCCGCGCCGCAGGTGCGGCTGCAGCAGCAGGTCGAAGCGGCCGCCGCCGGGCGCTCGTGGATCGAGGGCTACTTCATTCCGCGCGGCTTCACGATCGTCTACGCGGATTCGCTCGGCACCGCCGGCTCGGACGGCTGCCCGACGATCCTCACGCGCGACGAATCGGTCGCAATGGCATCGGTGATCCGCTGGCTCGGCCGCGACGCGACCGCGAAGGACGCGAACGGCAAGACGGTCGTCGCGAACTGGTCGACGGGCCACGTCGGCATGTACGGCGTGTCGTACGACGGCACGCTGCCCAAGATGGTCGCGAGCCTGCGCACGCGCGGGCTCGACGCGATCGTGCCGGTGGCCGGGCTGACGAACATGTACGGCTACTACCGCTCGGGCGGGCTCGTGCGCGCGCCGGAAGGCTATCAGGGCGAAGACGTCGACGTGTACATCAAGGCGCTGCTGACGAACGCGCATCCGGAGCGCTGCACGCACCTGATCGACGAAGCGGCGCAGCAGGAAGACCGCAAGACCGGCGACTATTCGCCGTTCTGGGCCGCGCGCGACATCCCGAGCGCGTTCGCGGTCGCGCCGGCGCTCGTCGCGCAGGGGCTGACCGACGACAACGTGCGCGTCGACCAGTCGACGGCGTGGCATCTCGCGATGCGGCGCCAGGGCGTGCCGACGCAGCTGTGGCTGCATCGCCTGAAGCACACCGACCCGACCCGCGTACCGGCGATGGCCGATGCGTGGACCGCGGAAGTGAACCGCTGGTTCACGCGCTACCTGATCGGTTTCGACAACGGCGTCGAACGCGATCCGCGCGCGGTGATCGAGCAAGCGGACGGCACGCTGCTGAAGGAAGCGGACTGGGCCGCACGCCACGCCACGCCGGTCACGTATTTCGCGGGCGGCGACGGCGCGGGCACCGGCACGCTGCTGCGGCTGCCGAGCGGCGGCCCGCTCACGCGCTTCACCGACGATGCGCGCATTCCCGCGCTCACGCTGGCGAACGCACCGACGGGCGAGAATCGCAGCCGATTCGAGACCGCGCCGCTCACCGCCGCGACACGCCTGTCCGGCGCCGCGACCGCACGCGTCAGGCTGACCTTCACGGGAGTGGCCAACGTAACCGCGCTACTGGTCGACCGCGCACCGGACGGTACGGCCACGATCGTCACGCGTGCGTGGACCGACCCGCGCAACCGGTGGTCCGAGTGGCGCTCGGAGCCCGTGCTGCCCGGGATGCCGTATGACCTGAAGCTGACGTTCATGCCGCGTGACTACAAGCTGGAAGCCGGCCACCGGCTCGGGCTCGTCGTGCTGTCCAGCGACAACGAAGCCACGCTGCGGCCGACGCCGGGCACGGGCCTGACGCTCGATCCGGCCGGCACGTCGGTGACGGTGCCGCTCGCTTCGTCCTGAGCGGGCATGCGCCGCGCAGAACGCACGCCAGCCAGCCGGCGTCGCTGACACGGCCGAACGTCCGGCCGGCCTTCAATCGTTGCGGATTGCAAGGCTGGCCGGGCGGCCTGCCCGGCCGGCCGCCGCCGGGCATGGGTCAGGCCCGCTGGCCGTTCGGATCGCCCTGGCGACTCAAATAATCGATCAGCCACTGTGCGGCCGGACCGCTCGCCCGATCGGCACGCCGGATCAGCGATAGTCCGTAGCGAAACGTACGCCGGTCGGCCAGTTGCACCGGCACGAGACGGCCCGACTGCAGATCGTCCTCGATCAGATGCATGGGCATCGATCCCCAGCCAAGCCCGGCGAGCAGCAATCGATGTTTCGCGCCGAGGTCGGCCACCTTCCAGGTGCGGGTCGCATAAATTCCGAACGATTGTCCGTCGGTGACCTTGCTGCGGTCGGTGAGCACGATCTGCGTATGCTCGCGCGCCTCCGAGAGCGGAATGGGCGCGTCGCGCAGCGCGAGTGGATGCATGGGCGCCGCAACGCTCAGCAACTCGATCGCCCCCATCGATGTCGCGTCGATCGCATCCGGCCAGTTCGGAATCGGGCCACTGATGCCGAGCGCACAGCCCCCGTCGAGCACCAGCTTCATGACCCCGCCGAGCGCTTCGATCGTCAGGTTGAGCGCGACGGTCGGGAACGCGTCGGCAAACGCCTGCATGCCTTCGACCAGCTTCGGCAACGGAAACATCACGTCGACGGCCAGCGACAGCTCGGCTTCCACGCCACCCCGCAAACCGGCGGTCTTCGCCTGCAACTGCCCCATCAGCATGTCGACCCGACGCGCATCGGCGAGCACGACTTCGCCTGCCGCCGTCAGTTGCGGACGGCGCCTGCCACGCTCGAACAACGGCATGCCCAGCTGTGCTTCAAGGCTGGCGATCGCATAACTCACCACTGATTGCGCCCTGCCGAGCCGTCGCGCCGCCCCTGAAAAGCTGCCTGCCTCGACGACGGCGACGAACGCACGAAGCTGATCCAGATTGGGGCTGCGATCCACGATCTATCCAGAAAGTTGATTTTAATGATTCATTTTAGCCAATTGTTTGGATTGAAACGATCCCATACATTCCTGTCACGCCATGTCGATCGCGGACCACCGCGTCGACCGTTCCCCGCCAACGTCACAGGAACATGGAACCATGACTACCGACAGCTTTCTCTCACCGCCCCGGGCGCCTGCGCGTCCGACACTGTTCGATCCGGTCGAACTCGGACGCATCACGCTCAGGAATCGCATCGTGATGGCGCCGATGACGCGCAGCCGTGCCGGTGCCGGCGACGCACCCGGCCCGATGAACGCGGCCTACTACGCACAACGGGCCTCGGCCGGCCTGATCGTCACCGAGGGGACGCAGATCTCGCCACAGGGCAAAGGCTATCCGTTCACGCCGGGCATCTACAGCGACGCGCAGATCGCGGGCTGGAAACAGGTGACCGACGCGGTGCACCGTGAAGGCGGCCGCATTTTCGTGCAACTCGCCCATGTCGGCCGCATCGGTCACCCGGACCTGCAGCCGGACGGCGCACGACCGGTCGCGCCGTCACCGATCCGGCCCGACGGCGATGCCTATACGCCAACCGGTCCGCAGCCGTACCCGGTACCGCGCGCGCTCGACACCGCGGAATTGCCTGCCATCGTCGACCAATACGCGCTGGCGGCTCGTGCCGCATTGCAGGCCGGGTTCGACGGCGTGGAGATTCACGCCGGCAACGGCTATCTGCTTGACCAGTTCCTGCGTGACGGCACGAACCGGCGGACCGACGACTACGGCGGCACGATCGACAACCGGCTCCGGCTGCCACTCGAGGTCGCGCGTGCAGTCAGCCTCGTTTCAGGCCCTGATCGATTAGGTATCCGTATCTCCCCGGTCACGCCGCATTTCGGCGGAATTGCGGATAGCGATCCGCAAGCGCTGTTCGAGCGATTCGCCGGCCGGCTGAGCGACCTTGCAGTCTATCTCCATGTCGTCGAAGGCATCCCTCAGGCCGCGCCGGACGCGGTGCCCGCATTCGACTACGACGCGCTGCGGCACGCGTTCGGCGGGCACTACATCGCGAACAACGGCTACACGAAAACACGCGCGGAAGCGGCGCTTTCCGACGGCCACGCAGATCTCGTGTCGTTCGGCTACCCGTTCATCGCGAACCCTGATTTCGCTGAACGCCTCCGGCACGACCGGCCGCTCGCGCATGCGGACATGTCCATGGCCTACGGCGGCGGCGAAGCCGGCTATACCGACTACCCGCCGTTCAGCGCATGAGCGCACCCCTGAACCTGAACCACTGAACACGGCGGCCGGATCGCCGATCCGCCCCCTCGCACAAGGAGTCACCATGATTCGATCGATCAACCGCGCACTGTACCGAACCGCTGCGCAAACGCCCGCCGTCAACGCCGTACTGTCCGTCCTGGTGCGCATCCTCATCGCCGGCGTCTACGTCGGCGCGGGCATCAGCAAGATCTTCAACTACGCAGGCACCGGGCAATACATGGCGCACATGGGTGTACCGAGTGCCCTGCTGCCGCTCGTGATCTTCGTCGAGGTCGCCGGCGGCCTCGCGTTGATCGCCGGCTTCATGACGCGTATCGCCGCGCTCGGGCTCGCGATCTTTTCGGTCATCGCCGCGGTGATCTTCCATAGCGGCGGCGATCAGACGCAGCAGACCTTCTTCATGATGAACCTGTCGATGACGGGCGGCCTGCTCGCGCTCGTGCTGAATGGCGCGGGCCGCGCCTCGTTCGATCGCGGCGATCGATCGTCCCTGCCGGACTGATCCGGCCGACCCCGCGTCCTGCCCGACACCTCACACATCCCGGGGGCAACGCCCCCGCATCCAGCGAGACTTTCCCGTGAATACCATGAATGCCATCCAGATCGATCGTTTCGGCGATCCGTCCGTACTCCGTCCGGTCGTGATCGAGCGCCCGACACCGGCTTCCGACGAAGTCCTCGTGCGCGTGACGCGCGTCGGACTGAATTTCGCGGAAACGCTGCAACGCGCCGGTATCTATCCGGGCCCGGCGCCGGCTTTGCCCGCGATACTGGGATCGGAAACGGTCGGCACCGTCGAAGCCGTGGGCGCGAACGTACGGGACTTCCGGGTCGGCGAACGCGTGGCTGCAGCGCTGTTCGGCGCAACGAGCGGAACCGGCGGCTATGCCGAATATGTGACGGTACGCGCCACGCTGATCGTCGCAATTCCCGACACGGTTTCGGACGACGACGCCGTCGCGGTCATGCTGCAGGGGCTGGTCGCCCGCGTGCTGCTGCGCGAGACGCCGGTGGCTGCAAGATCCGTCGCCATCACCGCGGCAGCCGGGGGCGTCGGTTCGATGCTCATCCAGCTGGCGAGACTCGACGGCGCAAGGACGATCGTCGGCCTGGCCGGTTCCACGGAGAAGCTATCGACGGTGCGGGCACTCGGTGCCGATCAGGCCGTCAGCTATCGCGACGACGCGTGGGTCGATCGACTGGGCGCCGCAACCGGCGGCACGGGCCCCGACGTCGTCTTCGATTCGATCGGTGGCACCGTGGCCCGCACGCTCGTGTCCAGCCTTGCGCCGCACGGTCGTTTCGTCAGCTATGGCGCGGCAAGCGGCCACTTGCTGACGGTCGATGAAAGCCTGATGAACGCGCTCATCTTCGGCTGCCGCTCGCTGTCCGGTTTCGCTTTGCATGCGTTCCTCGCCGATCACGTCGTGCGGCAGACGCTCGGCGAGCTGTTCGGTCTGCTGGCCACCGGTGCGCTGAAGCCGCTGATCGGGGGCAGCTATGCGTTCGACGCGATCGTCGACGCGCACGCGGCACTCGAATCGGGCGGGACGACCGGCAAGCTCGTGCTGCGCATGGATCGATAGCGCGTCGCATCCGCCCTCGACAGTCGCGGAACGCCGCTCACGCGGACATCGATCACGGACGAAGCGGTTGGCGGCGAATCACCGTCCGGGCGCCGCTCACACCGGCGTCAACACCGGCTGCCCTGAAAAGTGCCGCTCGGCATTGTCGATGAACTGCTGCACCGAGCGATCGAGCGCCTCGGGCGACCAGCCGCCCATGTGCGGCGTCAGCACGACGCTGTCGAGATCCGTCAGCGCGCGCGGCGGCTCGGGTTCGCCTTCGTACACGTCGAGCCCCGCGCCCGCGATGCGCCCTTCGCGCAACGCATCCGCCAAAGCAGCGGTATCGACAACACTGCCGCGCGATACGTTGACGACGAAACCGCCGGGGCCGAGTGCATCGAGCACCGCGCGATCGATGAGATGCCGCGTGAGCGCGCCGCCCGGCGTCGCGACGATCAGGAAATCGGCCCACTGCGCGAGTGAGTCGACGCGGTCGAAATAGCGGTAAGGAACGTTCTTCTCCGACCGGTTGTGATACCCGATCTCGATGTCGAAGCCGGCCGCGCGGCGCGCGCACTTCTCGCCGATCTTGCCGAGCCCGACGATGCCGAGCTTCTTGCCCGATACGTTCGGCGGCATCACCAGTCCGTCGCGCCACACGCCCGCGCGGGCTTTCGCATCGAGCTGCACGACGTTGCGCACCGCCGCGAGCAGCAGCGCGAACGCGTGATCGGCGACGCAATCGTCGTTGGTGCCGGCGCCCGTGACCACGGTAATGCCGCGCGCCTTGGCATGCGCGACGTCGATGTGCTCGTAACCGGCGCCGAGCGCGCTGACGAACGTGAGTTGCGGAAGTCGATCGATCTCGGCGGCGGTGAGCCCCGTGCTGCCGTTGGTCAGCACCGCGCGTATCGTGCCGCCGTGTTCGGCGATCGCGCGTTCGCGTTCTTCGGATGTCGGGGCAAGGCGCACGTCGAACGACGCGGCGATCTCGCGATGCGCGTCGCCGCGCAATGCGATCAGAACCAGCAGCTCAGGCTTCATGTCAGGAAGTGTCGGCAAGGCGGGAACGAATTTCAGTGTAGCAAGCCCGCGCGACGGATGCGGGTTATCCCCACACGGGCTGTGGGCACGCCGCCGCACGCGGTTTGCCAAAGCCGGCTCAGTCAAGTAACTTTCGGCCTACGTCCCCGCCCTGGAGAATGGCCCGTATGAAGCTTTCCCTGCCCGCCCGGATCCTGGGCCTCGCGCTCGCCGCTACCCTCGTCGCGCCCGGCGCGCACGCCGACACGCCCGTCGTGGTGTCGTCGAAGATCGACACCGAAGGCAACCTGCTCGGCAACCTGATCGCACAGGTGCTGAAGGCGCACGGCATCGCCGTCACCGAAAAGATCGCGCTCGGCACCACGCCGATCGTGCGCAAGGCGCTCACGAGCGGCGAGATCGACATCTACCCCGAATACACCGGCAATGCCGCATTCTTCTTCAACAAGGCGGACGATCCGCTGTGGAAGAACGCGAGCCAGGGCTACGACACCGCGAAGCAACTCGACTACGCGGCGAACCATCTCGTATGGCTCACCCCGGCCCCCGCGAACAACACGTGGGGCGTCGCCGTGCTCGCGCCCGTCGCGCAGTCGCAGCACCTGAAGACCTTCTCCGATTTCGGCAAGTGGGTCACGGGCGGCGGCAAGGTGAAGCTCGCGGCGTCGGCCGAATTCGTGAACAGCGCGTCGGCGCTGCCGTCGTTCGAGAAGGCGTACGGCTTCAAGCTGAAGCCCGACCAGCTCGTCGTGCTGTCCGGCGGCGACACGGCCGCGACCATCAAGGCCGCCGCGAACCAGACCGACGGCGTGAATGCCGCGATGGTCTACGGCACCGACGGCGGAATCTCGTCGAGCGGCCTCGCGGTGCTCGACGACGACAAGCACGTGCAGCCCGTCTACGCACCCGCGCCGGTGATCCGCGAAGCCGTGCTGAAAGCGCATCCGCAGATCGCCGACTACCTGAAGCCGGTGTTCGCGAGCCTCGACCTGAAGACGCTGCAGACGCTGAACGCGCGCATCCAGATCAACGGCGAGCCGGCCGCCGGCGTCGCGAAAAGCTACCTGAAATCGAAGGGCTTCGTTAAATGACGGGTCGCGCGGCAGCGTCCGCGCGGCGCATCTCGGCGGACAAGGTCGGCATCCTGATCGGCGTCCTGACGATCGTCGCCGTGCTCGGCCTGCCGTTCGCGGTGCTGCGGCCGAACCGTATCGCGGCCGGCACCGACCTGTCGGTGTTCGCCGCGCTGCCGGCCCTGCAGGGCGCCGTGCTCGCCGCGCTGTGGATCGTCGGCGCGCTGTGGGCGATGACGGCAAGCCGTCCCGCGTGGCGCGTCGTGGCCGGCTGCGCGTGGCTCGCCACGCTCGCGTACGCGGTCGGCGCGGCCGCTACGCATGTCGTCGCACCTGACGACATGCTCGCCCGCGTGTCGCCTTCCTCCGGTGTCTGGCTGCTGCTGTTCGCGTGGGCCGTGCTTGTCGCGGATGCGCTCGCCCGTCTCTCGTTCGGCCCGTGGCGGCGTCTCGCCGCGCTCGTCGTCGCGATAGCAGCGATTTCGGTGCCGCTCGCGAGCGGCTGGTGGGACGGCCTCTCCGTGATGCGCGAATACGCGGTGCGCAGCGACGATTTCTGGCGCGAGGCGATCCGGCACGTGTCGCTCGCCGGCGGCTCGGTGGCTGCCGCGCTCGTCGCGGGCGTGCCGCTCGGCATCGCATGCGCGCGCATCGCGGCGGTGCGTACCGTCGCGATGCCCGTGCTCAATGTCGTGCAGACCATCCCCAGTATCGCGATGTACGGGCTGATGATGGCGCCGCTCGGCCTGCTCGCCGCGCACGTGCCGCTCGCGGCCGCGCTCGGCATCCGCGGCATCGGCGTCGCACCGGCCGTGCTCGCGCTGTTCCTGTATTCGTTGCTGCCGATCGCGTCGAGCGTCGTGGTCGGGCTCGGCCAGGTGCCGCCGCACGTGACCGAAGCGGCGCGCGCGATGGGCATGACGCGCGCGCAGCGGCTGCTGCGCGTCGATCTCGTGCTCGCGCTGCCGGTGATCCTGAGCGGCGTGCGCATCGTGCTCGTGCAGAACATCGGGCTGACCGCGGTCGCCGCGCTGATCGGCGGCGGCGGCTTCGGCACCTTCATCTTCCAGGGGATCGGGCAATCGGCCGCCGATCTCGTGCTGCTCGGCGCGATCCCGACGATCGCGCTCGCGCTGGTGGCGGCCGTCATATTCGAAGCCGCGACCACGCTCGCGAAGGGGCGTGCAGGATGATCGAGATCGAACGTGCGGGCAAACGCTTCGGCGATATCGTCGCCGTCGACGACGTATCGCTGACGATGAAGCGCGGCACGATCACCGCGCTCGTCGGCGCATCGGGCAGCGGCAAGTCGACGCTGTTGCGCATGATCAACCGCTTGATCGCGCCCACCAGCGGCACGATCCGCATCGACGGCGTCGATACGGCCACCGTCGCGCCCGAACAGCTGCGGCGGGGCATCGGCTACGCGATCCAGGGGCACGGGCTGTTTCCGCACTGGAGCGTCGCGCGCAACATCGCGACCGTGCCGCGCCTGCTCGGCTGGTCGGCCGATCGCATCGACGCGCGCGTGAACGAATTGCTCGACCTGTTCCATCTCGCGCCGGCCGAGTTCGCGGACAAGCTGCCGCACGAACTGTCGGGCGGCCAGCAGCAGCGCGTCGGCGTCGCACGCGCGCTCGCAGCCGAGCCCGCGATGCTGCTGATGGACGAGCCGTTCGGCGCGCTCGATCCGATCATCCGCGGCAAGGCGCAGGACGACCTGTTCGCGCTGCAGCGCCGCCTCGGCATCACGGTCGTGATCGTCACGCACGATATCGAGGAAGCGTTGAAGCTCGGCGACACGATCGCGGTAATGGACGGCGGCCGGCTGCTGCAGGTCGCATCGCCGGCCGAGATTCTCGGCAAGCCGGCGGCCGGCGTCGTCGAGCAACTCGTCGCGGGTGTCGACCGGCCGCTGCGCCTGCTCGCGCTGACGCCGATCGGCGCCGTGGCCGAATCCGGTCATGCCGACGGCGAACCGATCGCCGCAACCCGCACGCTGCGCGATGCGGTGTCGGAGTTGCTGTGGCGCGGTGTCGACGTGCTGCCGGTGGAAGATGGCGACGGCCGCAACACGCGCCGCATCACGCTCGATGCGATCCGTGCGCACGCAAGGAAGCCGGCATGACGTCGCGCGGCAACGTGCGGCCCAGGCCGTCGGCACTTCCCGCGACCGTCGCACGCGCGGCCGCGCTTGCACTGCTGCTCGTGCTGCTGCTGCGCCCCGCATGGCTGCAAGGATTGTTCGCGCCGTTCGCGGACAACGGCGCACCGGTCATCTACGATCGCGCGAGCCTGCTCGACCTCACGCTCGCGCATCTCGGGACGGTCGCGTTGTCGAGCGTGATCGGCACGATCGTCGCGGTCGCGGCCGGCATCGCGGTCACGCGGCCGTGGGGTGCGGATTTCCTGCCGGTCGCGCGCAGCGTCGTCGACATCGGCCAGACCTTCCCGCCCGTCGCGGTGCTCGCGCTCGCGGTGCCGGCAGTCGGCTTCGGATTGAAACCCGTGCTGATCGCGCTCGTGCTGTATGGCCTCCTTCCCGTGTTCGAAAGCACGATCGCGGGGCTCGAGGACGTGCCGCGCGACGTCGTCGATGCCGCGCGCGGAATGGGAATGAGCGGCTGGCAGCAACTCGTGTCGGTCGAGCTGCCGCTCGCGTTTCCGGTGATCGTCAACGGCGTCCGGCTCGCGGTGGTGATCAACCTCGGTACCGCGACGATCGGCTCGACGGTCGCCGCGCGCGGGCTCGGCGACGTGATCATCGCGGGGCTGCAGACATCGAACACCGCGTTCGTGCTGCAGGGCGGCGTGATCGTCGGGCTGCTCGCGGTGCTCGTCAGCGACGCGATAGGTGCGATTGCACGCGTGGCGGCCGCACGGCGCGCGTAATGCGCGCAGTGCCCGTAGGGCCATATCCTGTCGCACGCGGACGCATGTAAAAACGACCGAAACGCAGCGCCGGCGACGTTCATCCGGACTCCGATGCGTGTCCGCGCAACGATCGGCTCGCCGCCCGACGCGGGTCGACACAAGCCTACATGCCGCTTTCATTCGAGCCGGCGTTCGACCACCTGCGGCAATTGGCCGATATACTAGGCGCCTTCCAATTCCCCGCACCCCACCATGCGACGGTTTCTCTGGCTGATCGTGCTTTCGCTCGGCATCGCGCAACAGGCATCGGCGCAGCAAGCGCCCGCACTGCCTGCGTCCGCGCCCGAAGCAGCCGCATCGGCGCCGTCCGTCGCATCCGCGCCGCTCGCCGACGCCAACGATCAGCCGAACGAAGCAAACCGCCGCATCACGTCCTACCTGACAAAGAAGTTCGGTGTCGCGAAGGAGCGGGCCGCAAGGCTCGCCGATATCGTGAGCGTTACTGCGACGAAATATTCGCTGCCTCCCGCCCTCGTTTACGCCATTATTTCGATCGAATCGCGCTTCCAGGAAAAGGCGCGCGGCCAGCATGGCGCGACCGGGCTGATGCAGGTCGTGCCGACCGCGCACCGCGGCCTGCTGCGCAACGTGAAGGACCTGACCGAACCCAACGCGAACGTCGAAGTCGGCTCCGCAATTCTGTCGGGCTACGTGCGGGCGGCCGGTGGCGACGTGCGGGCCGGACTGAGGAGCTACAGCGGCGGTTCGAACGCGTATGCGGCGAAGGTGATGCAGCGCGTCGATTCGTTCCGCTTCGTGCTCGAACCTGACGACGACGCGAAAGCCGCGAATCCCGCGAGCGATGCGAAGGGCCGCATGGTGCCGGTCAGCGAAAAGACGAGCCCGACGTCGGCCCGCAGCAACTAGTCCCCGTTTCCTCCGACGCGCATGCGCCACGTCTCGCGCTTCCTTGCCGTCGCCGCGCTGGCGATTGGCCACACCATCGCGTTTGCCGCCGTCGATTGCGAAAAGCACGCGCTGACGATGAACGACGTGCGGACCTGCGTACTCGGTCAGAACGATCAGGCCGTCGAGCGCGCATACCGGTCGCTCGAGCACAAGCTCAAGCAGCGCAACCCCGATGCCGCCAGCGCGCTCGCGAAGTCGCAGGCAAGCTGGACCCGCTTCGCCGATGACACCTGCGACTACGTGAAAGCCGCCAATCCGCAACAGATGATCCCGGAAGACGCGCGGATGAACTGCTGGGTCGATTTCAGCCAGGCACGCGTGCGCATCCTGAAGAAATGGGAAGCGCAGCTGGACGCGCCACAACCGGCACCGAACTGACCGACGAACGAATGCCTGCGCAACTGCCCGTCACGCCTGCGCGAAACGCTCCCGCAAAAATTCGATGAAATGCTGTGTCTTCGCGGGCAGCAGCCGCGTTTCCGTCATCGCATAGACGGCAATCGGCTCGCCTTCCCATGCGGGCATCACGCGGCGCAGCCGGCCGGCGACCAGATCGTCCGCGACGATCGCCTCGGACAGCACGATGATGCCCGCATCGAGCGTGGCCAGGCGCCGCAGCATGCCGACACTGTTTGCCCCGAAACGGCTGCTCACCGGCACCGCGACGGAACGCGCGCCGTCGTGCAGCGTCCATGACCCGCTCCGTTGCAGGCCGAGGCACGCGTGCCGCGCGAGGTCTTCGGGCTCGCGCGGCTCGCCGGCGCGCGCGAGATAACCGGGCGACGCATACAGGTAGTTCCGGAGCGTCGCGAGCCGCCGCGCAATCAGTTGCGAGTCCTCGGACGGCCCCATGCGGATCGCCACGTCGAACGGTTCGCTCACCAGATCGACACGCCGCGATGTCAGCTCGAAATCGAAGGCCAGTTTCGGATAGCGGTTCGAGAATTCGACGACCAGCGGCGCCAGAATGACCACCGCGAAATCAACCGGAAACGACGCGCGCAGCACGCCGGTCGGCTCCGCCAGCAGCCCGCCGAGCTGCTCGTGCGCAAGCCGCGCCTCGTCGACGATGCGCTTGCAGCGCTCGAAGTAAAGCTGGCCGGCCTCCGTCAGCTCGATCCGGCGCGTCGTGCGATGCAGCAGCCGCAGCCCGATCGCCTTCTCCAGCGCGCCGATGCGCCGCGACAGCGTCGAGTTCGGCATCCCCAGCGTCTCGGCCGCGCTGCGAAAGCCCTTCGCCTTCACGACTTCGACGAACAGCGCCATGTCGTTCAGCAGTTCCATGCTCATTGCCCCACCAATGGATCAATGTTATCCAGATTACCCTGTTTATCCCGAAAAGGAAGCAATGGATGATGGGTGCGTGGAGGCGAGGTCCGCGCAACGATGCGCGGCCGGCGCCTGAACCGGCATCGTCCCGGTGCCGCCGTCCCGAACTTCGAGGAGCAACGCATCATGAGCCAACTGTTCACCCCGGCCCGCGTGGGCCGCTACACGCTGCAAAACCGCCTCGTCATGGCGCCGATGACGCGCAGCCGCGCCGCCTTCGATGGCACGCCCGGCCAATGGGCCGCCGAATACTACGCACAGCGCGCGAGCCTCGGTCTGATCGTGTCCGAAGGCACGCAGCCTTCCGACGACGGACAGGGCTATCTCACGACGCCCGGCATCCATACCGACGCGCACGTCGCCGGCTGGAAGGCGGTCAGCGACGCCGTGCATGCACGCGGCAGCCGCCTCTTCATCCAGTTGATGCACGTCGGGCGCATGTCGCATCCCGACAATACGCCGCATCACCGGCAGGGAGTCGCACCTTCGGCGATCGCGCCTGGCGCGCAGATGTTCACGGTGAAGGGCATGCTGGACATCCCCGTGCCGCGTGCGTTGACGACCGACGAAGTACGAGAGACCGTGAACGACTTCCGTATCGCCGCACGCCGTGCGATCGAGGCGGGCGCCGACGGCGTCGAAATCCACGGCGCGAACGGCTACCTCGTCCAGCAGTTCTTCGCACCGAACGCGAACACCCGCACTGACGCGTACGGCGGCTCGATCGAGAACCGCGCGCGCTTCGCGATCGAGGTCGCGACGGCGATCGCCGAAGAGATCGGCGCGGATCGCACGGCGATCCGCCTGTCGCCCGGCGCCACGCTCGGCGGCGTGGACGAAGGCGAGCAAGGGCCGGACCTGAACCGCTATCTGGCGACCGAACTCGACCGCCTCGGCCTCGCTTACCTGCACGTGATGCATCACGGCAATGAAGCGCTGCTTGCCGACCTGCGCGCGCGCTGGAGCGGCATGCTGATCCTGAACCGGCCGGGCCGCCCGCGCGAGACGATCGGCGAGGATCTGAAGTCCGGGCTGGCCGATCTCGAAGCGTACGGGCAGATGGTGCTGGCGAATCCGGATTTCGTGACGCGGGTGAAGACCGGCGCGCCGATGAACGACGCACGGCGCGAATCGTTCTTCGGCGGCGATGCGCGCGGGTATGTCGACTATCCGGCGCTGGATGGGGCGGCTGCGGCTTGACGCTTCGGCTCGGGGCGATCGTTGCGACCTGCCGCAACAGGGGGTTACGGCGATCGCCGGTACGATGACGTCATACCGGTCAGCCCGGCAGGTTGAAGCCGCTTCAGCCTGTACGACACCGGGGCGGCAAGATTAGCGGGAGCAATTGTTCCGATATTCCAGGAACAAAGCCAACGACATTCACCGTACGCCCATTGTTCTGATATTCCAGGAACAATGAGCAAAACACGGCAAACCAGGACACTGGCTTGCCGTGGCACGACACATCAAAACTGCCCCGCCGCTCCCGTCCACCGCAAATAATCCCCGCGCGTCCAGTCGAGCGACACGCCGACGCGCTTCGTGCCGGGCCGGATCTTCGGCTTGTACACCGACAGCGTCAGCGACTCCAGCGCCGGCCATTCGCGGAACGACAGCACCGCGATATCGGCGACGAGCGTTTCGAGCAGCCGCGTATGCGGCTTGTGCGACAGGAACGCCGCAATGCGCGCGCAATAGCCGTCGTAATCGATCCACTCGCCCTGCTCGCTCGGCTCGCACCGATAGCCGAGCCGCGCATCGATCACGATCGGCTGCGGCGCTTCATGCTCGTGCGCATGAATGCCGATCCGCGCGGGCACCTTCAGTTCGTCGACGAACACGCTCCAGCCGCGCCCGCGCAGGCGCGGCGCGTCGATCGCCACGAACGGTTCGTCGAACGGCTTCATGATGCGAGCGGCGCGGCCGCGTCGAGCATGATGCGCAGGAAGTAGTCGGCGAAGCTGCGGCGCAGGACGATCTCGAACGCATCGTCACCGGTCGGGATCAGCACGATCGACGACTTGAAGTAGTGCGACTGCGCACACTGGCCCGGCTTGAACGCACGCGGATGGAGATCGAGCGGGCAGCCGCGTGCGAGCACGTCGCGCACGCGTTCGCCGCTGATCTCGACGACCGTATAGCCGCTGCCGACATCGACGGCCGCCGCATACGTGCCCTGCACGGCTTCCGCGAGCTTCGCTTCGAGCACGCCGGCCTGCACGGGCCCGTTCGAGCGCACGAGCCACTCGTCGGGACCGAGCCACAGCACGTCGTACTCGGCGCCGCGCGCAATCGTGTTCGGCTCCGCGGGCGGCCGGCAGCCGACCACGCGCTCGAACGCGCTGACGAACGCCGGATCGCTCAACTCGCCGCGCACGTTGACGAGATCGAGGAACGGCCGCTCGCGCAGCGTGAACTTCTTCGATGCGCGCGCCTGGTGCGGCTTCAGCACGTCGGCCGCGCCGACGAACGGCGATTCAAGCGTCACGCCGCCCGCGCCCGCCACCTGCGACTGGTTTCTGGTTTCATTCCACATGCTGGCGCACCCCTTCGGTATCGTAGAAAACCGGGCTCGAGATCTTCGCGGTGATGCGCTTGCCGTTGGCCAGCGGAATCACGACGCTCTCGCCCATCTTGTTCAGGCCGCCCTTCACCACCGCAAGCGCGATCGAGCGCTTCAGGATCGGGCTGTAGTAGCTCGACGTCACGTGGCCGATCATCGGCGTCGGATCGACCGCCGACACCTGCGTATCCTTCGCGATGATCTGCGCGCCTTCCGGCAGCACGAACTGTTCGTCGTCGGTCAGGAGGCCGACGAACTGCTTGCGGCCTTCCTTCGTGGTGTCCGAGCGCGCGAGCGAACGCTTGCCGAGGAAGTCCTTCGACTTCGCGACGACGCCGCCCATCCCGAGGTCGTACGGCGTGACCGAGCCGTCGGTATCCTGGCCGACGATGATGTAGCCCTTCTCCGCGCGCAGCACGTGCATCGTCTCGGTGCCGTACGGCGTGATGTCGAACTCGGCACCGGCCGCCATCAGCGCTTCCCACACCGCGCGGCCCGCATTCGCCGGCACGTTCACTTCATAGGCGAGCTCGCCCGAGAAGCTGATCCGCATCACGCGCGCCTTCGCGCCCGCGACGGTGCCGTTCCGGTAGCTCATGAACGGGAACGCCTCGTTGCCGAAGTCGATGTCCTGGCACACCTTCTGCACGACCTTGCGGCTCTTCGGGCCGACCACCGCGAACGTCGCCCAGTGATCGGTGACCGACGACAGCCGCACCTTCATGTCGGGCCATTCGGTCTGCAGCCAGCGTTCGAGCCACGTAAGCACGCGCGCCGCGCCGCCCGTCGTGGTCGTCATCATGAAATGCTGGTCGGCGAGGCGCACCGTCACGCCGTCGTCGAACACCATCCCGTTCTCGTCGAGCATCAGCCCGTAGCGGCACTTGCCCACTTCGAGCTTGTTCCACGGGTTCGTGTACATCCAGTTCAGCAGCTTCACCGCGTCCGGGCCCTGGATATCGATCTTGCCGAGCGTCGACGCGTCGAGAATGCCGACGCTGTTGCGCACCGCGAGGCATTCGCGCTTCACGGCCGCGTGGAGATCCTCGCCGTTCTTCGGGAAGTACCACGGCCGCTTCCAGTTGCCGACGTCCTCGAACAGCGCGCCGTGCTCGACGTGCCACTCGTGCACGCAGGTCTTGCGGATCGGGTCGAGGAAATCGCCCAGCTCGCGGCCCGCGAACGTGCCGAACGACACGGGCGTGTAGTTCGGGCGGAACGTCGTCGTGCCCGTTTCCGGAATCGTCTTGCCGAGCGCCCCCGCGAGGATCGCCATCCCGTTGATGTTGCCGAGCTTGCCCTGGTCGGTGCCGAAGCCCATCGCCGTGTAGCGCTTCACGTGCTCGACCGACTCGAAGCCTTCGCGTGCGGCCAGCAGGATGTCCGCCGCCGACACGTCGTTCTGGAAGTCGACGAACTGCTTTGGCCCGCGCGCCGCGGCCTCGCGGCTGCCGACGAGCCACAGCGGTTGCAGTGCGCCTTCGACGGTTTCGGCAACTTGCGGCGCGACCGCGCGCTGAGTAGCCGTGAAACCCGCCGCCTTCGCCGCTTCCACGCCCGCATCGACCGCGAACCGCAGTGCGCGCGCCAGGCCGAATTCGCCGGCCGCCGCACCGATACTCGCTTCCGCCTGCACGGGCTTGCCCGGCAGGAAGCACGCCTTCTCGTCGTTCCAGCACGCCTTGCCGCCCGACTGCGCGAACAGGTGCAGCACGGGGCTGAAGCCGCCCGACATCGCGACGAGGTCGCACGGCAGCGTCTGCAGCTTGCCGCCCACCTGGCCGTTCGAGATCGACGCGACGTCGACCGACGATACGCGCCACTTGCCCGATGCGCCCGTCACGACCGCGCCGCTCATCACCGTCACGCCCTGCCGCTTCGCCGCGGCCGGCAGCGCACCGTTCGACGACGCGCGCGAATCGACGACCGTCACCTTCGCGCCGCACGCCTTCAGGTCGAGCGCGGTCTGGTAAGCGCGATCGTTGTTCGTGAATACGACCGCATCGCGGCCCGGCAGCACGCCGTAGCGATGCACGTAAGTGGACACCGCGCCTGCCAGCATCACGCCCGGCAGGTCGTTGTTACCGAATACGATCGGCCGCTCGTGCGCGCCGGTCGCGAGGATCACGCGCTTCGCGCGGACCTTCCACAGCAGCTCGCGCGTGCCCTTGCGCATCGACACCGGCAGGTGATCGGTCAGGCGCTGCGTGACCGTCACGAGGTTGTGGTCCTGGTAGCCGAACGCGGTGCTGCGCGACAGGATCGTCACGTCGGGCAGCTTGCGCAGCTCGGCCTCGATCTTCTCGACCCACTGCAGCGCGGGCTTCGCGTCGATCTCGGCGCGGCACGACAGCAGGCTGCCGCCGAGCTCGCGCTGGTCGTCGACGAGGATCACGCGCGCGCCGGCCGTGGCCGCCGCATGCGCGGCCGCGAGGCCCGACGGGCCACCGCCGACCACGAGCACGTCGCAGTGCGCGTAGCACTTGTCGTAGCGATCGGCGTCAAGCGCTTCCGGCGCCTTGCCGAGGCCGGCCGCTTCGCGGATCTTCTCTTCGTACTTCGGCCACATGTTGCGCGGCCACATGAACGTCTTGTAGTAGAAGCCGGCCGGCAGGAAGCGCGACAGCTTCTGGTTGATCGCGTACTTGTCGTTCTCGAGTGTCGGCTCCGCGTTCACGCTGGACGCAACGAGGCCCTGGTACAGCTCGATCTCGGTCGCGCGTGCGTTCGGCACCGTGTACGGGCCCGATTCGAGCTGCACGACGGCATTCGGTTCCGCGACGTCGGCCGTCACGATCCCGCGGGGACGGTGGTACTTGAAACTGCGCGCGACGAAGTGCACGCCGTTCGCGAGCAGCGCGGACGCGAGCGTGTCGCCCTGGAAGCCTTGATACGTGCGGCCGTTGAACGTGAACGTCAACGGAATCGCGCGATTGATGCGGCCACCAGTGCCGAGGCGGTCTTTCTGGCTCATTTGCTCGTGCCCTCTTCGTGTGCGTTGCCGGCAGCTGCGCCACCGAACTTTTCGTAGCCCTTGATATCGTAGGTCACCGTGTCGCGCGTGGCCTTGAACCAGCGGCGGCAACCCTGCGCATGCAGCCATTGCTCCTTGTGCAGCCCGCGCTTGTTCTCGCGCATGAACACGTACTCGCCCCATTCTCGGTCGGTCATGTTCTCGTTGTTCACGGGGCGCACGATGTCGGCTTCACCGCCGCACGAGAACTCGGATTCGGCGCGCGGCCCGCACCACGGACATTCGATCAGCAACATGTTTCTTTCTCCTCGTGTGCGTGGTCAGTGCGCAACGGCGGCAGCGCCGTGCTCGTCGATCAGGTGGCCCGTATAGAAACGGTCGAGTGCGAACGGCGCGTTCAGCGGATGCGGTTCGTCTCGGGCGATCGTGTGCGCGAACACCCAGCCCGAGCCGGGGGTCGCCTTGAAGCCGCCGGTACCCCAGCCGCAATTGAAATAGAGGCCCTTCACGTCGGTCTTGGTGATGATCGGGCATGCGTCCGGCGACACGTCGACGATGCCGCCCCACTGGCGGTTCATCCGCACGCGCGAGAACACCGGGAACATCTCGACGATCGCCTGCAGCGTGCTTTCGATGATGTGGAAGCTGCCGCGCTGGCCGAAGCCCGTGTACTGGTCGATGCCGGCGCCGATCACGAGGTCGCCCTTGTCGGACTGGCTGATGTACGCGTGCACCGCGTTCGACATGATCACCGAGTTGACGACCGGCTTGATCGGCTCGGACACCAGTGCCTGCAGCGGGTGGCTTTCGATCGGCAGGCGCACGCCGGCCATGTCGGCGAGCGTCGTCGTGTTGCCGGCGGCAACCACGGCAACCTTCTTCGCCTTGATGAAACCCTTCACCGTGTCGACGCCGACTACCGCGCCGCCTTCGCGGCGAATGCCCGTCACCTGGCAGTTCTGGATGATGTCGACGCCCGCGCGATCCGCGCCGCGTGCGAAGCCCCAGGCCACCGCGTCGTGGCGCGCCACACCCGCGCGGCGCTGGATCGATGCGCCGAGCACCGGGTAGCGGCTGTTCAGGTTGATGGTCGGCTCGATTTCCTTGATCTGCGCGGGCGTCAGGAATTCGGCGTCGACGCCATTCAGCCGGTTCGCGTTCACGCGGCGCTCGGTGTCACGCACGTCCTGCAGCGTGTGGGCCAGGTTCATCACGCCGCGCTGGCTGAACATCACGTTGTAGTTCAGGTCCTGCGACAGCCCTTCCCACAGCTTCATCGCCTTTTCGTACAGCGCGGCCGATTCGTCCCACAGATAGTTCGAGCGCACGATCGTCGTGTTGCGCGCGGTGTTGCCGCCGCCGATCCAGCCCTTCTCGAGGATCGCGACGTTCGTGATGCCGTGCTCCTTCGCGAGGTAGTACGCGGTCGCGAGGCCGTGACCGCCGCCGCCGACGATCACGACGTCGTATTCCTTCTTCGGTTCCGGGCTCTTCCACTGTTTTTCCCAGTTCTCGTGGTACGAGAGGCCGTTGCGAAACAGGCTGAATATCGAGTAGCGGCTCATGTCAGTGATCCTTCGTTAGCATTCGATGACGTTCACGGCCAGACCGCCGCGCGACGTTTCCTTGTATTTCGTCTTCATGTCGGCACCCGTTTCGCGCATCGTCTTGATGACCGAATCGAGCGACACGTAGTGCTGGCCGTTGCCCTTGAGCGCCATGCGCGACGCATTCAGCGCCTTGATCGCGCCCATCGCGTTGCGCTCGATGCACGGGATCTGCACGAGCCCGCCGACCGGGTCGCAGGTCATCCCGAGGTTGTGCTCCATGCCGATCTCGGCCGCGTTCTCGACCTGGTCGGGCGTACCGCCCATCACCGCGGCGAGCGCGGCGGCGGCCATCGAGCACGCAACGCCCACTTCGCCCTGGCAACCGACTTCCGCGCCGGAGATCGACGCGGTTTCCTTGTAGATGATCCCGATCGCCGCGGCCGTCATCAGGAATTCGACGATGCCGGCTTCGTTCGAGCCCGGCACGAACTTCACGTAGTAGTGCAGCACCGCGGGAATCACGCCGGCCGCGCCGTTGGTCGGCGCGGTGACGACACGGCCGCCGGCGGCGTTCTCCTCGTTGACGGCCATCGCATACAGGTTGACCCAGTCGAGCATCGACAGCGGGTCGCGCAGCGACTCTTCCGAGCGCTCGCGCAGGCGGGCATTCAGCTCGGCCGCACGGCGCTTCACGCGCATCGGGCCCGGCAGGTCGCCCTCGACCTTGCAGCCGCGCTCGACGCACGCGGCCATCGTGCGCCAGATCGCGAGCAGCCCGCCACGCACTTCGTCGGCGGGACGCAGCGCGCATTCGTTGCGCATCATCAGCTCGGCGATCGACAGCCCGTGCTCGCGGCACTGGCGCATCAGGTCGTCGCCGGTGCGGAACGGATACGGCACCTCGATCGCCGCGCGCACGCCGTTCACGCGATCGCCGTCGCGGTTCACGACGAAGCCGCCGCCGACCGAGTAATACTCTTTCTCGACGAGCAGCTGGCCGTGCTCGTCGAAGGCCTGGAAGCGCATTCCGTTCGGGTGCACGATGCTCGTGCCGCTCATCAGCTTGCGATAGAAGCCGATGTGCTCCTTTTCCTCGAAGCGGACGGTCTGCTTGCCGAGCAGCGACAGCGATTTCTCCGCGCGGATCGCGGCGAGCCGCGGCTCGATCAGGTCCGGATCGATCGTGTCGGGCAGGTGGCCCTCGAGACCGAGCAGCACGGCCTTGTCGGTGCCATGCCCCTTGCCGGTCGCGCCGAGCGAGCCGTATAGTTCGACCCGCACGCGGCGCACGAAACCGAGCAGGTTCGCGTCCTCCACGTGCGACGCGAAGCGGCACGCGGCGATCATCGGGCCGACCGTATGCGAACTGGACGGACCGATGCCGATCTTGAACAGGTCGAAGACGCTGACGTTCATCTGGCTTCCTCTGGGTGGGACACACGTGAAATATCGTTGGCGTCAGTACATCAAAGCGTAAAATTGGCCGATAGAACAAAAACGGCATCGACGTGGGATAGCGCCGCCAAGCGACACTTCGGCGGGCTCGAAAGTGCGTTTTGGCGATGGTTCGCGACGGAAAACCACAAGTCGGGCCGGAACCGATCAGCGACGCTGGCTGCATCCGCGCCGCCCGGCCGCACCCGACCGACGCCCCCGCATTACCCGTATCAACAGACTGAGTGAGACCGCCCGCCCGGCGTGAAGAGATTGGCCGCGATGACAACCGACGTACCCGCTTCCCCCCTCGCAGAACCCGCGCCGCGGCGCATCCGCTTCGGCATCGTGCTGCTGCCGAACTTCACGCTGACGGCCTTCTCGGGCTTCGTCGACATGCTGCGGCTGTCGGCGGACGACGGCGACTACAGCAAGCCCGTGCGCTGCGCGTGGAGCGTGATCGGCGAGACGCTCGCGCCGGTGCGCGCGAGCTGCGGGATCCAGATCACGCCGTGGGAAACATTCGACGCGGCCGAGCCGTTCGACTACGTGGTGGTGGTCGGCGGGCTGCTGCATTCGGGGCCGCAGGCGGGCCCCGAGACGCTCGACTTCATCCGCCGCGCGGCGGCGGGCGGCGCGACGGTCGTCGGCATCTGCACCGGCGTGTTCACGCTGATGCGCGCCAGCGTGCTCGACGGCTATCGCACCTGCGTGAGCTGGTTCCACTACTGGGATTTCATCGAGCGCTTTCCGTCCGCCGACCCCGACCTGCTGATCGCCGACCGGCTGTTCGTGATCGACCGGCGCCGCATCACCTGTTCGGGCGGCCGCGCGTCGATCGACGTCGCCGCCGCGATCCTGCTGCGCCATTTCGATCACGCGACCGTGCAGAAGGCGCTGCGCATCCTGCTGGTCGGCGAAATGCAGAAAGGCAATGCGCCGCAGCCGCATCCGCCGGGCCTCGAGCCGGCGACGCACCCGAAGGTCAAGCGCGCGATTCTCCTGATGGAACAGCATGTCGGGCGCGCACTGTCGCTCGACGAGCTCGCGAGCAAGCTCGATTTGTCAACGCGGCAGCTCGAACGGCTGTTCAAGGCGGAAACGGGCAAGAGCCCGCAGGCGTTCGCGAAGCAGGTGCGGCTGCGCACGGCCGCGTGGCTGCTGACGAGTTCGGACCGCACGGTGGCCGATATCGCGTCGAGCTGCGGGTTCGCCGATGCGTCGCACCTCGGGCGCGAGTTCCGCAAGCAGTTCGGCGTGCCGCCGGCGACGTATCGGGAGCGCGGCGGGGACGGCGCGGAAGCCGACACGGCAATCGCGGCGGACCCCGTCGAGGACATCGCCGACTGACGGCCACGGGCACCCGCCCCATTTTCAACCGATCGCCAGACAACACGCAAACGCATCGGTTTAGGCCCAATTGGAACCGGTTCCAATCAATTTAACCGACGTTGCATTCCGTTAACCAAGGGTTATCACGGATGCTGTCGCACACTCAAATTTGTATGATGACCACATAACCTTACAAGCCAGAGCACCATGTTCGAGAAAATTCCCGCCCGTGCGATGAGCGACCATGTCGCGCAGCAACTGCTCAAGCAGATCGAAATCGGCAGCTTCTCCGCCACCGGCAAGCTGCCGACGGAGGCCGTGCTCGCGCAGGAATTCGGCGTGAGCCGCACCGTGATTCGCGAGGCGATCTCGCGGCTGAAGAACGAAGGCGTGGTCGAGCCGCGCCAGGGCAGCGGCGTGTACGTGAACCAGCACGGCGCGATCCGGCCGCTGCGGATCGACTATGCGGAAGCGGTCGAAGCCACCTCGCTGCCGCACCTGCTCGCGGTGCGCCGCGCGATCGAGGCCGAGGTCGCGGCCGAAGCCGCGCTGCATCACACCGATGAAGACATGGCCGACATCGACGATGCACTGAGCAAGATCGACGATGCGGTGGCCGAAGGGCGCGACGGTGTCGCGGAAGACGTCGCGTTCCACCGCACGATCGCGGCCGTCACCGGCAACCCGTATTTCCTGAAGACGCTGCAGTTCCTGAACCAGTACCTCGAAGCCGGCGTGAAAGTCACGCGGCGCAACGAAGCGACGCGCGAGGACTTCTCGCGCCAGGTGCGCGAGGAGCACGCAGCGATCGCCGACGCGATCCGCGCGCGCGACCCGATGGCCGCACGCAACGCAGCACGCACGCACATGTACAACGCCGCCCGCCGTCTCGCGGAAGCCGGCATTTGCTGAAGCCCGCGGCCTCAGCCTTCACAGGCGCCGCCGCTGTCACGAACCTCTTCCGAATCAATCAAGGTTGACCATGTCACGAAATGTTGGAGTCATCGGCCTCGGCGCGATGGGCCTCGGCGTCGCCCGCTCGCTGCTGCGCGCCGGCCTGCGCGTGCACGCCTGCGACGTGCGCGACACCGTGCTGCAGGCGTTCGCCGCCGAAGGCGGCATCGCCTGCGCGACGCCGGCTGAACTCGGCGCGCAATGCGACGTCGTCGTCACGCTCGTCGTCAATGCCGCGCAAACCGAAACGGTGCTGTTCGGCGAGCACGGCGCGGTCGCGGCGATGAAACCGGGCGGCGTCGTGATCGCAAGCGCGACCGTCGCGCCGGAATTCGCGGTCGCGCTCGGCGTGCGCATCGAGGCCGCCGGCCTGCAGATGCTCGACGCGCCCGTGTCGGGCGGCGCCGCGCGCGCGGCCTCCGGCGAGATGACGATGATGACGTCGGGCCCGGCCGCCGCGTACGCGGGCTGCGAAGACGTGCTCGCGGCGATCGCCGGCAAGGTCTATCGCCTCGGCGACGCGCACGGCATCGGCTCGAAGGTGAAGATCATCAACCAGCTGCTGGCCGGCGTGCACATCGCGGCGGCCGCCGAAGCGATGGCGCTCGGCCTGCGCGAGGGCGTCGATGCCGATGCGCTGTACGACGTGATCACGCACAGCGCCGGCAACTCGTGGATGTTCGAGAACCGCGTGCCGCACATCCTGAACGGCGACTACACGCCGCTGTCGGCCGTCGACATCTTCGTGAAGGATCTCGGCCTCGTGCTCGATACCGCGCGCCGCAGCAAGTTCCCGCTGCCGCTGTCGGCCACCGCGCACCAGATGTTCATGAGCGCGTCGAGCGCCGGCCACGGCGGCGAGGACGATTCCGCCGTGATCAAGACTTTCCCCGGCATCACGCTGCCGCCCGCCCGCTGATTCGACCGACGTTCCTGCCATGACCGCTTCCGCTTCCCGTCCCCTGCTCGGCTGCATCGCCGACGATTTCACCGGCGCGACCGATCTCGCGAACATGCTCGTCAAGAGCGGCATGCGCACCGTGCAGACGATCGGCGTGCCGGCCGACGGCACCACAGACACCACGCTCGACGCCGACGCGATCGTCGTCGCGCTGAAGTCGCGCACGATCCCCGCGGCCGACGCCGTCGCGCAATCGCTCGCCGCGTACGAATGGCTGCGCGCGCAAGGCTGCCGGCAGTTCTTCTTCAAGTACTGCTCGACGTTCGATTCGACCGACGCGGGCAACATCGGCCCCGTCGCCGATGCGCTGCTCGATGCGGCCGGCGGCGGCTTCACGATCGCGTGCCCGGCGTTCCCCGAGAACGGCCGCACGATCTATCGCGGCCACCTGTTCGTCGGCGACGTGCTGCTGAACGAATCGGGGATGGAGAACCATCCGCTCACGCCGATGAAGGATGCGAACCTCGTGCGCGTGCTGCAGCGGCAGACGAAGTCGCCGGTCGGCCTGATCCGCTACGACACGATCGCGCTGGGCGCGGCCGCCGTGCGCACGCGGATCGAACAACTGCGCGCGGAAGGCGCGCGCTTCGCGATCGCCGATGCGCTGTCGGACCGCGACCTCTACGTGCTCGGCGAAGCATGCGCGGGCCTGCCGCTCGTCACCGGCGGCTCGGGCATCGCGCTCGGCCTGCCGGCGAATTTCCGCCGTTCGGAGCAACTGCCCGAGCGCGACAATGCGGCGTCGCTGCCGCATATCGACGGCCTGTCGGCCGTGCTCGCCGGCAGCGCGTCGAAGGCCACCAATGCGCAGGTCGCCGCCTGGCGCGCCACGCGACCGAGCTTCCGCATCGATCCGCTCGCGGCATCGCGCGGCGAACCCGTCGTCGACCAGGCGCTCGCGTTCGCGCGCTCGCACCTGCCGCAGCCCGTGCTGATCTACGCGACCGCGACACCCGACGAAGTGAAGGCCGTGCAGCAGGCGCTCGGCGTCGACGCGGCCGGCCATCTCGTCGAAGCCACGCTCGCGGCGATCGCGCGCGGCCTGCGTGATCTCGGCGTGCGCAAGTTCGTCGTGGCCGGCGGCGAAACATCCGGCGCGGTCGTGCAGGCGCTCGACGTGAAGTCGCTGCAGATCGGCGCGCAAATCGATCCGGGCGTGCCGGCGACGGCCACCATCGACGCGCAGCCGCTCGGCCTCGCGCTGAAGTCCGGCAACTTCGGCACCACGGACTTTTTCGACAAGGCGCTGCGCGCGCTGGACGGAGCCGCATGATGAGCGACGAAGCGAAACTGCGCGAAGAGATCTGCATCGTCGGCGCGAGCCTGTATGCGCGCGGCCACGCGGTCGGCAGCGCCGGCAACATCAGCGCGCGCCTCGCCGACGGCTGGCTGATCACGCCGACCGATGCGTGCCTCGGCCGGCTCGACCCGAACGACATCGCGAAGGTCGGCCTCGACGGCCAGCCCGTTTCGGGCGGCAAGCCGTCGAAGACGCTCGCGCTGCATCGCGGCATCTACGCACGCAATACCGAAGCGAACGGCGTCGTCCACACGCATTCGACGCACCTCGTCGCACTGACGCTCGCGGGCGTGTGGCGCGACACCGACGTGCTGCCGCCGATCACGCCTTACTACGTGATGAAGGTCGGCCACATTCCGCTGATCCGCTACCGCCGCCCAGGCGATCCTGCCGTCGCGGCCGAAGTCGCGGCGCTCGCCGACAAGGTGCGCGGCGTGCTGCTCGACCGCCTTGGCCCCGTGATGTGGGGGCCGTCGGTATCGCACGCGTCGTATGCGCTCGAAGAGCTCGAGGAAACGGCGCGGCTGTGGCTGATGACGCACCCGAAACCCGAGCCGCTCGACGACGCGGCGCTCGACGAATTGCGCACCAGCTTCGGCGCGCGCTGGTAACGACGCGCCACGCAACGATTCCCATGCCCGCCGTGTGCGCGGGCCCTTCCGTCAGCACACACGATCCGGCGACGTACGCGCCGCCGGCAAACAACATCCTGGAGACGACGATGACTGCTCTCGACGCGGCCGCTGGCCGCTCGCCCGCCGCGCCCGCCCATGCCGCGGAACTCGACCGCACCTACAAGAAAGTATTCTGGCGCATCGTGCCGTTCCTGATGCTCTGCTACGTGGTCGCGTATCTCGACCGCGTGAACGTCGGCTTCGCGAAGCTGCAGATGTCGCAGGATCTCGCGTTCAGCGAAACCGTGTTCGGGCTCGGCGCCGGCATTTTCTTTCTGGGCTATTTTCTGTTCGAACTGCCAAGCAACCTGCTGATGCACCGCATCGGCGCGCGCATCTGGATCGCGCGGATCATGATCACGTGGGGCCTGCTGTCCGCGCTGTTCGCATTCGTGCAGACGCCAACGCAGTTCTACGTGCTGCGCTTCCTGCTCGGCCTCGCGGAAGCCGGCTTCTATCCCGGCGTGATCCTGTACCTCACCTACTGGTTCCCGTCGCATCGCCGCGCGAAGATCATCGCGGTGTTCATGTCCGCGATCCCCGTGTCGGGCATCTTCGGCAACCCGCTGTCGGGCTGGATCATGGAGCGCTTCCACGGCGGCTCGGGCTTCCACGGCTGGCAATGGATGTTCATGATCGAAGCCGTGCCGGCCGTGCTCGTCGGCATCGCGACGATCCTGTATCTCGACAACAGCATCCGCAGCGCGAAGTGGCTCGACGAGCGCGAGAAGCAGCTGCTGGAGGACGAGATCGCCGCGCAGCCGCAGGAACAGCAGCAGCACGGCCATTCGCTGAAGGCCGTGTTCTCGGACCCGCGCATGTGGTGGATGTCGCTGATCTACTTCGCGTTCGTCACGGGCCAGTACGGCCTCACGTTCTGGATGCCGACGCTCGTCAAATCGACCGGCATCACCGATACGCTGCAGATCGGCCTGCTGTCGGCCATTCCGTTCCTCGTCGCGATCGTCGTGATGAACCTGTTCGGCCACAGCGCGGACAAGCGCCGCGAGCGTCGCTGGCACCTGATCGTGCCGGCGCTGATGGGCGCGCTCGGGTTTGCGGTTGCCGCGTCGTACTCGCACAATACGGCGGTGTCGATCGTGTTCCTGTCGCTCGCGGCGGGCGGCGTGCTGACCTGCGCACCGCTGTTCTGGTCGCTGCCGACCGCGTTCCTCGCGGGCTCCGCGGCCGCGGCCGGGATCGCGATCATCAACTCGGTCGGCAACCTCGCGGGTTTCGCGAGCCCGTACGTGATCGGCTACCTGAAGGATGCCACCCATAGCACGGCGTCCGGCATGTACGTGCTCGCCGCGATGCTCGTGATCGGCGCGATCGCCGTGTGGCTCACGCCCGCGAAACTCGTGAACCGCTGATCCATTGAATCGCTGAGCCTGCCGCCATTCGACGCGGGGCGCCGTGCGCCCCGCCCCATTCATTCACAGGACCCGCTGCCATGCCACGCTTCGCCGCCAACCTCTCGATGATGTACCCCGAGCACGCGTTCCTCGAACGCTTCGCCGCTGCCGCCTATGACGGCTTCAAGGCCGTCGAGTACCTGTTCCCGTACGACTTCGCCGCCGAGGACATCCGCGCGCGCCTCGACACGCACAACCTCGAACAGGCGCTGTTCAACGCGCCGCCCGGCGACTGGGCTGCGGGCGAACGCGGCACCGCGTCGCTGCCGGGCCGCGAGGACGAGTTCCGGCGCGGTATCGACCAGGCGCTCGACTATGCGCGCGTGCTCGGCAACAAGAAGCTGCACGTGATGGCCGGCATGGTGCCGCCGGGTGCCGACCGCGCACGCCATCGCGACACCTACCTGGCGAACCTGCGGCATGCGACGCAGGCCGCCGCCGCGCAGGGCATCACTATCCTGATCGAGCCGATCAACCAGCGCGACATGCCCGGCTATTTCCTGAGCCGCCAGGACGACGCGCAGGCGATCTGCGCGGAAGTCGGCGCGCCGAACCTGAAAGTGCAGTTCGACTGCTACCACTGCCAGATCGTCGAAGGCGATCTCGCGATGAAGCTCAAGCGCGATTTCGCGGGCATCGGCCATATCCAGATCGCGGGCGTGCCCGAACGCCACGAGCCGGATATCGGCGAACTCAACTACCCGTATCTGTTCGCGCTGATCGACGCGCTCGGCTACGACGGCTGGATCGGCTGCGAGTACCGCCCGAAGGCCGGCACGTCGGAAGGGCTCGGCTGGCTCAAGCCGTACCTGTAACTCCCGTATTCCTTTGAGGGTATAGAACATGAAAGTACTGATCACCGGCGGCGCCGGCTTTCTCGGCCAGCGTCTCGCGCGCAAGCTGCTCGAGCGCGGTGAACTCACCGGCCCCGACGGCCGCGGCGAGAAGATCGACGAGCTGGTGCTGCTCGACGTCGTCGCAGGCAGCGATTTCGGCGACGCGCGCGTGACGTCGATCGTCGGCGACATTGCCGACCGCGCGGTGCTCGAGAGCGCGATCGACACGCAGACGGGCACGATCTTCCACCTCGCAGCAATCGTCAGCGGGCAAGCCGAAGCCGATTTCGATCTCGGCATGCGGATCAACCTCGACGCGTCGCGCACGCTGCTCGAGGTGTGCCGTGCGCGTGGCCATCGGCCGCGCGTCGTGTTCACGAGCTCCGTTGCGGTCTATGGCGGCACGCTGCCCGACGTCGTGCAGGACGACACCGCGCTGAACCCGCAATCGTCGTACGGCGCCGAGAAGGCGATCGCCGAGCTGCTGCTGTGCGACTACGCGCGGCGCGGCTTCGTCGACGGCCGCGTGCTGCGGCTGCCGACGATCAGCGTGCGGCCGGGCCGTCCGAACGCGGCCGCGTCGTCGTTCGCGAGCGGCATCATCCGCGAGCCGCTGAACGGCGAGGAAAGCGTGTGCCCGGTGCCGGGTTCGACGCGGCTGTGGCTGCTGTCGCCGCGCGGCGCGATCGAAGCGCTCGTCGCAGGCTGCGAGATCGACGGCGCGAAGCTCGGCAACAAACGTGTGATCAATCTGCCGGGCCTGTCGGTATCGGTCGACGAAATGATCGCGGCGCTGCGCGAAGTCGCGGGCGACGAAGTCGTGAAGCTGATCCGCCATGTGCCGGACGAGCGCGTCGAGAAGATCGTCGGCAGCTGGCCGGGGCGTTGGGATACGTCGCGCGCGGAAGCGCTCGGGCTGAAGGGCGACACGTCGTTCGCGGACGTGATCCGCAGCCATCTCGCCGACGAACGGCGCTGATCCCCGCGCCGCCCGATGCGCGGGCACGGGCTCCCCGGTCGCGTCAATGCGGCCGGGCGGATTCCCCGATCGGCAACGACGCGCGTTTCGTTCCGCCCGGCCGGTTCGCCGAACCGGCCGCCCACTGCCACGCGAGCAGGCCCGGCAGATAGAACAGCAGGTCGCGCACGCGGCGGGCGCCGGCCAGTGCGAGACAGGTCGGCGGGTCGAACCCGAGCAGCCCGCCGATCAGCACGAACCCGCCCTCCTGCACACCGAGGCCGCCCGGCATCAGGAACGCGATGCTGCTCACGAGCTGGATCAGCGCCTCGATCGCGAGCGCCTGCGCGAAGGTCGGCTCCGCGCCGAGAAAATACAGCGCCAGCCAGATTTCCAGCGCATAGCCGACGAACTGCAGCGTCTGCCAGATCAGGAGATAACGCACGACGATGCCGGTCTTTCTCCAGATCATCCGGATCGACTGATCGGTACGCGCCGATTCGCCGACCAGCGCCACCACCTTGCCGCTCGTGATGCGGTTGAGCACGCGCATCGCGCGTTCGAACGGCCGCGCATGCTGCACCAGCGCGAACAGCAGCAGCACCGGCACCAGCGCGGCCATGCCGATCGCGAGGTTGCCGGCCACCCGCGCGGCATCGGACGACACGTGCTCGAGCACGTAGCCGATCGCGACCAGCGCGAACACGAGCTGGCTGATCAGCGTCAGCTGCATGTCGGCGACGAGGCTGGCCACGACGGTCGCCGGCCGCACGCCCGCCTGACGCAGCAGGCCGAACGACACGATCTCGCCGCCGATCCGCGCGACCGGCAACAACCCGTTGATCGATTCGCGGATCCACACGAGCTTCAGCATCGTCGCGAACGACGGGCGGCGCGGGCCGCGGATCAGCATCCGCCAGTCCCACGCATTCGCGAGCATCGGCAGGATGTGCGCCAGCGCCGCGAGCAACAGCCCCGCCCCGGCGATCTGCAGGCGATGCAGGATTTCCAGCGGATGTTCGTGCCAGATCAGCCACACGGCGAGCGCGAGCCCGCCCAACGCCGCCACCTGCCCCGCATGGCGCAGCCGCGCGTCGCCCCGCGCGGCATTTCGTTCCGCGGTATCGGCGCCGGGGTTCGTCGGTGTCGTCATGATTCGCTCGCCGGCGACAGCAGGCCTTCCCGGTCGACGCGAAAGCGCGTGCCGCGCCAAACGACATGCGACGAGAAGAAGCTCGACACGAACACGAAGAATTGCAGGAGATCGACGAACGGCAGCCAGATCGCGCCGCGCAGGCCCGCGCCGGTCGCCCGGCTCGTCTTCAGCATCAGCAGCACCCGCGCGGCGAGCGCCGCGGCCGCCAGCCCGCACGCGGCCGCCGTGCCGCCGGAGAACAGCAGCGCCAGCAGCGCGAGCGGCAGCGGGTGCATCAGCACCGAGCCCGCATGACCGAGCCGGTCCGCCGCGCGGATCGTGCAGCTCCAGCGCAATTCGTGTGCGTACAGCTTCGCGAACGTCTCCTCGACGCACGCATGCCCGACGACGAACGGCGGAATGACGACCTGCGCGCCCACCTGCCGCACCGCTTCGCCCAGCGCGTGATCCTCGGCCAGGTGATGCGCGAAACGCGTGAGCCCGCCGATGCGTTCGAGCGTCGCGCGCGAGATCGCAATCGTCTGGCCAAAGCATGGCCGTGCGCGCCCGATGAAGAGCCCGGTGATCACGCCCGGCAGGAAATGGTAGTTCGTCATCGCGACGGCGACACCGGGCCAGAAGCCCGGCGATGCGATGCCGCGATAGACGCTCGTCACGATGCCGACATCGGGCTGCTGTAGCGCGCCGACGACCGCGCGCAAATAATCGCGCTCGACCAGCACGTCGCTGTCGGCGAGACAGAGCACCGAATACTCCGCGTGTTCGAGCATGTTCACGAGATTCGCGATCTTGCGGTTCGGCCCGTACAGCCGCGCGTCGGCGACGACCTTGATGTTCGCGTCAGGGTAACGCGCGCGCAGCGTCTCGACGGCGGCGAGCGCTTTGTCGTTCGCATCGTGCACGCCGAACAGGTGCTGAACCGGGCCCGGATAATTCTGCACGAAGAAGCTTTCGAGATGCTGTACGAGTTGCCACTCGTCGCCGTGCAGCGGCTTCGCGACGGTGACGCCCGGATAGTCGCGCGGCTGGGCCGCCGCACGGGAAAAGAACCGGCCGACCAGCACGCTGGCCGTGATCGTGTACGCAATGCCCAGCAACACGCCCAGCCCGCAGACGATCGACATTGCCTCGGCCAGCGCACGCAGCACATGCAGCAAAACCATGCTTCTCCCCAGTGGTGACCCGTACGACCACGACACCCGGGAGCAGCCGCGCGCTCGCGGTTCACCCGTGCGCGCCGCCGTATCGATTCCCGTGGAGCCGGATGTGAAGGACGACCAACCGACGGTACGCGCAATCAGATGACACTACCACCGTGCGGCGATCGATTCCTGTCACGCGCACACAGCCGCATGCAACGGCGGCCTTGAACGCCGCATCGGCAAGCTTGCGGGCCGAAAGGATCGCGGTGGCAACCGCGATGACGGCCCAGATGCGAAACGTCATCGTGGTGAAAAATGCTTCGGGTACGCGCCATGCAAGCAACGAAATCAGCACGAAGCACTGAATGAACATGCCGGCCAGTGCGGCGATCTGCAGGTAGGCGCGCCATCGCTCGATCATCGAAGATGCCATGGTGAAAGAGTCTCCCGTGCGGACGACCGGTATCGATCTGAAAGATTCGAAAGGTCGCGTGGATCAGGATCAGGAAAAGCGGAAATCCAGCGGAGAACGATTGTGGCGACGCCTGCTTAACGTTTCGTTAAGAAAGCGACCTTAGAATCCATTCAACCGACACCGTCCCCGTCGTACGCAGGAGTCTTCATGTCCACACCCGCCCGATATGACACCGTTGCGCGTTTGCTTCACTGGTTGATCGTCGCGCTGGTCATCGCGCAATATGCGATCGGCTGGACGATGCCGGACGTGCATCGCGATACGCAGCCCATCGGCCTGATCGCCGCGCACCTCCTCGTGGGAACCGCACTGCTCGCCGCGATGGCTTGCCGCGTGTTGTGGCGCGTGACGCATCGCCCGCCCGCGAGTGACCTGCCGCCCGCGATGCGTGCACTGTCGGGCGCAACGCATTTGGCGCTCTACGCGCTGCTGATCGCGGTGCCGCTGCTCGGCTGGATCAACGCGTCGTCGCGCGCATGGGGCGTGACGCTGTTCGGGGTCGTGCCGTTGCCCGTGCTGTCGGCGGCCGGCTCCAGCTTCGGCCATGCGATGGGCGACGTGCACGGCATCCTCGCATGGGCGCTGTTCGCCGGTATCTGCCTGCACGTCGCTGCCGCGCTGGCGCACCGCTTCGTGCTGCGCGATCAGGTCACGCAGCGCATGATGCCCTGGTGATCGACGCGTTGGCGGCACCGCATGCCATCGCGCGCATGAACCGGGTGGCCGCCGATAGCGATACCGTCTTCGTTCCGGTTCATCGCACGGCCGACCGGCCGCTCATCGCACGCGGCCGATGAGATGATCGCGACGTCGCGAGAAGCGGCGCGCGATGACGGGCAGCGCAGCCGGCGCTCTTCTGCCGCGTCGAGCGGCGCGAAGGGCTGCCGTACTGCCGTGCCGCGAACACGACGGCCTGTAGTCACACAAGACCATATCGGCACCTAGTTGCTGGTCTGCGCCGGCGTGGCGGGGGTCGGTGCATGCGCTGTGGCAGCCGCCATCCTCGCCCGGTCTTGCTCGGCGAGCTTCGCTTCCGCCGCCTGGATGTCCGCCGGATACTCGCCGTCGTCCCCTTTCGCCGGGTCATACCCCGCTGCTTCCAGGCGGATCAATTCGTCGCGAACCTGTGCACGCGTCAGCGGCGCGGCCGATTGCGCGAAGGCCGACTGACCGACGATCGCACCGATCATCGTCAGTACTGCGATATATGTTTTCATCATGAACTCCTTCAATGTTCCGTATCGATCAATCTTGTTGAATGCCTTGAATGCCTGACCTGCGAACGCAGGCGGGCGCGTCAGCTTCCGAAATAGATCGTGCAGAAGCTCGCGGGGCCGACGCATGCGGCAGAACCCTGGCGCGGCGACATCGTCGCCGGCTTGCCCGCTTCGGATGACGCGGCCGGATCGCTGCCGACCGCCGTGCTGGCCTGATGCTCCGGCATCTGTTCGGCCTGCCGCTGGAACAGCGGGCTCACGTCCGGATACGACGTATCGGTCACGAAGCGCAGCCCGTTGTTTTCGGCGTCGATCAGTTCCTGCCTGACCTGCGCGCGTGTCAGTTCCTGTGCCGACGCTTGCGTCGCGATACCCGCGAGAGAAATCGCCGCCACGGCGGCGGCCACCAGCCAATGCGTGTTCATGTTCCACTCCTTGAGAAGTCAACGAGACGACGTGCTACACCCGTATGACGACGGAGCGTGTGCGTTTATTCCCGCGCGTCGTGCAGTCCGGATCAAGCGGCTTCTCCGGCGCCGCGAGCGCCCGGGACGGACGTTCATGAAACTGTCATTGTTTCGTCAGCCGGCGTAACCTGACGTAACGCAGCGCCCGCCGCGCTTCGTGCAGACTGACGTCACTCCTTACGGATCGCCCTTCGATCGATCATGTCCGTCGCCTACGACTATGTTGCCGGCCTGCTGCGCACGCTGTACGACCGCCATATCGACGGCGGCGCGGTGCTCGACACGGCCGTGTTTCCCGATGCCGAGCGTTTCGTCCGTGCGTGGACCGACATCCAGGCAGAGGCATTCGCCGTGGCGCGCGACATGCCGCGCATCCCGCGCTTTCACGAGATCATGCGCGAGCAGTACGACATCTCGGCCAACGACGCACGCGACTGGCGGATGTTCATCATGCAGGCGTATGGCCAGCCGTTCCCGCGCAACCTGTCGCGCTGCCCGACCGTCGCGTCGATCGTCGCGGCGTCGCCGGACGTGCTGTCCGCATCGCTGTCGTTCCTCGCACCCGGCAAGCACATTCCCCCGCATCGCGGGCCGTTTCGCGGCATCCTGCGCGGCTATCTCGTGCTGTCGATGCCGAAGCGCGCGGACGGCACGCCGGCCGCCGTGCTGAAGGTCGACGGCCACGAATACCGGCTCGAGGAAGGACGTTTCCTGCTGTGGGATGACACGTTCATGCACGAGGTCTGGAACGACAGCGACGCCGTGCGGATCGTGCTGCTGCTCGATATCCGCCGGCGCGGGATGCCGCGCCTGCTCACGTGGCTGTCGAATGTGGTGATCGGCGTCGTGCGGCTCGGGATCAGGATGCGCGGGCGATCGATTCCGGTTTAGTACGTGTGACCGCCACGGCTTCCCGTCAAGCCATGCGCGGCGAATCGTCGTGTGCCAACTCCGTCAGGATCGACGTCAGCGCGCGAATCCTGGGTTGCGTCGCACGCGGCGACGGGTACACGAGAAAATAGCCGAGACCGTTGTCCACGACGTCACCAAAGGGGGCAACCAGCGTCCCGGCGGCAAGCCGGTCCCGGGCCATGCGCGGGTCACCGATCGCCACGCCGTGTCCCTGCTCGGCGGCGGTGAGTGTCAGCTCGAGCGTGTCCAGTACGAGCCCGGTTTCCGGGTCGACCTGCGTCGCGCCGACGGCAGCGAGCCAGCAGCGCCACTCTTCATGCCCGGGGGCGGGGTGAAGCAACGTGGCGTGCGCGAGGTCGGCGATCGATTTCAATGAAGCGGCCAGCGTGCCGGTACACATCGGCGTCAGCCTTTCTGCAAACAGCGGAACCGACACCATGCCGGCCCAGTGCCCGGCCCCGCGTACGACGATCGCGTCGACGTCCGTTCCGGCGAAATCCGGCGTGTCGTCCGCCGACGTCTGGATCCGCAGCTCGGTCTGCGCCAGCGCGTGATTGAGCGCCGGGAGACGCGGCAGCAGCCAGCGGATCGCGAAGGTCGACGGCAACCGCAGCGTGAGAACCGGCGCGACGCCGGCATGGGCCTCCGCGTGGCGTGCCAGTTGCGTCAGCACGTCGACGGCCACCGTCAGCAACGCGCCGCCTTCCGCGGTCAGCGTCAGCCCCGACGCATGACGCACGAACAGCGCGCACCCGTAATGCACTTCCAGTTGCTGCACCTGACGGCTCACTGCGCCCTGGGTTCTGCACAGATGATCGGCGGCCCGGCTGAAGCTGCCCAGTTCGGCAGCGGCGACGAAGGCCTGAAACGCCGTCAATGGCGGCAGCGCCCGCGTGAGTTCAGCCAGCGGGTATGCACGGGCCGCATGCCCGGGTTGCGGATTTTTCGATTGTTCGGACATCGGTGCATCGCTATCGTGATTGCGCCGGATCCGCAGCGGTTACTGCGGCCCGGCTCGTCAACCATCAGCGGAGAAAGAGAATGGTCTCGTCGTCGAAGGCACTATACACGCGGCAGGTCGACACTTACCTGAAGGCGCTCGAGCGCGGCGACGTCGCCGCGATCTGCGCGCTGTTCACGCCGGATGCACGGATTTTTTCTCCGTTTCTCGGCTGGATGCAGCCGACACCGTTCTTCGAAAAGGTCGTTTCGGCATCCGGACAAAGCCGGATCACGGCGATCGACATCTGCGTCAGCGCGACCGGCGCACGACGGGCAACCGGTTACTTCGTGTACGACTGGGGGCTGAAGGACGGCTCGGCAGTGCAGTTCGAATGTGTCGACGTGTTCGAGTTCGACGACAGCGGACTCGTCGAGCGCATGGTCATCGTCTACGACACGCATCCGGTCAGGGCGGCGGTGGGCGACAAGTACGCGTAGTACGACTGCACGATATCTGCCCGGCAAACCTCACCGATGGCTCCGTCGTTCCCGGGCGCGGGTGTCAGGATGCATGACGCTGCGCGGTCTCCAGCGCATAGACTCCGCGTTTCGCTGCGCATCGGAATGGCGGGGCGATCGCCCGCACATTCGTCAGTTCCCAGCACACGTATCCGGCACACCATTGCTTGCCTTGCGAGCGCGCTTCGTCGGGCGTCCAGTCATGCACGCCCACGACGTCGACCCGCGCGAGCGCAATGCCATCCGGATCTTCCTGCCCGTCCTGGCGCAGATAGATCGTGTTCTGCACCAGCACGAGGTCGGTCAACGGAATCGTCGGCGGCGCCCAGGAACGGATTTCGACCTGCTTGCGTCCCGCGAGAATGTCGTCGACGGCAGGCGCGATGATCGATAGGGCCAGTCGTGACATGACGGGTATTTCCTGCAGTCAATTGGAGCGTGTTTCGTGACCGTCAGGCGACCTACCGGTCAGGACAGGCATGCAGCCACGGTCGCGGCATGATTGTTGCCGATTCGCCGAATCCTGTCGAATGGGCGCGGCGATCGTGTTGTCCGCGCCTCTATCTTTCGACCCCGCCCTGAAACGCCGGACGGATCGCCTAAACTACAGACCGTCCCCTCCGCGCGGCTCCCGCCAGCCACCGCCATGGCGCACCTCTTCTTCGCCGCCTCGATCCAGCGGCATATCGAAACGCCCGAGCGCGAAATCGACGCTCACACGCTCGGCGAAGCATTCGACACCGTTTTCGGCGAGCAGCCGCGGCTGCGCGGCTACATCCTCGACGACCAGGGCGCGCTGCGAAAACACCTGTCGGTATTCATCGACGGCCAGCCGATACGCGACCGGCAACGCCTGTCCGATGTGCTCGGCAACGCCAGCCGGGTCTATGTCGTACAGGCGCTGACGGGCGGATAAGGGGACAAATGCATCAGCCCCGATCCGGTGCCGGAACGCGAGGTCGGGCCATCAGGAGACATCCCACATGAACGATCGACTGCTCGTCGCCACCCGCAAGGGCCTGTTCGTCCTGCAGCCCGACCGCAGCGGCAGCTGGACGCTCGGTGAGCCGCACTTCGCCGGCGAGCCCGTCAGCATGGCGCTCGCCGACCCGCGCGACGGCACGCTGTATGCGGCGCTGAACCTCGGTCATTTCGGCGTCAAGCTGCACCGCAGGCGCGCCGGCGCCGCCGACTGGGAAGAATGCGCGGTGCCCGTCTATCCGCCGCAACCCGCCGACGCCCCGCCCGCCGATGCCCGCGTGAATGCCGGCACCGCCGACGCGGACGACGCGCCTCCCGGCCCGCCGCCCCCACCGTGGACACTCCAGCAGATCTGGTCGCTCGAAGCCGGCGGCGCCGACGAGCCGGGCGTGCTGTGGGCCGGCACGATTCCCGGCGGGCTGTTCCGCTCGGACGACGGCGGCAGTTCGTGGGTGCTCAACCGGGCACTGTGGGATCGCCCGGAGCGCGCCGAATGGGGCGGCGGCGGATACGATGCGCCGGGCATCCATTCGGTGATGGTCGACCCGCGCGACAGCCGGCACGTGACGATCGGCATCTCGTGCGGCGGCGTCTGGCAGACGGCCGACGGCGGCGCGACGTGGCGAGTGACCGCCGACGGCATGGAAGCCGACTACATGCCGCCCGAGCGGCGCGGTGACCCGAACATGCAGGACCCGCACCGCGTCGTGCAGTGCGCGGCCGACCCGGACGTGCTGTGGACGCAGCATCACTGCGCGATCTTCCGCTCGACCGACGGCGCCGAACACTGGCGTCGGATCGAGGCGCAGCCTTCGAGTTTCGGTTTCGCGGTGGCCGTGCATCCGCGTGAGCCGGATACCGCGTGGTTCGTGCCGGCCGTGAAAGACGCATGCCGGATTCCGGTGAACGGCCGGTTCGTGGTCACGCGCACGCGCGACGGCGGGCGCAGTTTCGAGCAATTCACGAACGGGTTGCCGCCTGCGCCGGCCTACGACCTCGTGTATCGGCACGGCCTCGCGGTGGACGATTCGGGCACGCGCCTCGCGATGGCGTCGACGACCGGCGCATTATGGACGTCCGACGACGGCGGGGAAAACTGGCGGCTGGTGTCGGCGCATTTGCCGCCGGTCTACTGTGTGCGGTTCGGGTGATGGTGTGCAAGCGGGCCGGTTCGCGCACCGCGCGCACGGCCCGCTTTATCGCTCAACGCCCGTCCCCATCCGCGCCACCGCCTCCCGCGTCTGCGCAATCTCCGCCTCGAGCCAGTCGAGAAACGACCTGACCTGCGGCTCCCGCTCCCGCCCCGGCCGGCACAGCGCGACGAAGCGCGCGCCGTCAATCCGCACCGACGGCTCGATCGGCGTCAACGCCCCCTGGGCGACATGCTCGGCGGCCAGCACGGAACTGAGGAGCGCGATGCCCTGCCCGTGCAGCACCGCCTGCAACGCGTAATGCTCGTCGTCGTAGTGGCGAAATACCGCGCGCTCGAGCCACGCGTCGCGGCCGGCCGCGCGGCACCACGACGCCCAGTCGACCGACACGGGCAGCGGCGTATCCCAAACGGTCTCGATCAGGTCCAGCGGCTCGTTCGCGCGATGCGCGTCGAACCCGGCAGCCGCATACGCGCCGAAATACTCGTCGATCAGCGCAATCTCGTGCAGCGCCGGAAATGTGCGCGACGTCGCGCGAATCGCAAGATCGATCCGTGCATCGCGTTCGAGATCCGCGAGCTCGTTGCCGGTCTCGACCTTGATGTGCAGGTGCGGATCGATGCGACGAAACCGGCCGAGGCGCGGAATCAACCACATCGCGGCGAACGCGGGCGTGGTGGTCAGCACGAGGGTGCGCTCGCCGGTCGACTCAGGCCGCACCGCATCGAGCCCGCGGCTCAATGTGAGCAGCGCATCGTGACTCGCGCGAAACAGGCGCTCGCCCTCCTCCGTGAGCCGCACGCCGCTCGCACCGCGCTCGAACAGCAACACGCCGAGCCGGCTTTCGAGCGACTTGATCTGGTGCGACACGGCGGCCGGCGTCACGGACAGTTCATCCGCGGCGGCCTTGAATGCGCCGAGCCGCGCCGACGACTCGAATACACGCAATGCGGTCAGGGGAATTTTCGAGAACACGGGGCCTCGCGGGCCGGATCAGGCCAGGTTGAATTCAATTGAATCGGGGTGAGATTAGGTGAATTGAAGCGTGCGTGCAACGCGGATAGCCTTGCGGGACGTCGCGGCACGGTGCCACGGCGCGTGGCGACGAACCGGAGCAACAACGTGCAAGGCCTACCGCGCAGGATCACGCAGGCGGTGCTCTACGAAGCGATTGCGATTTCCTGCATCTCGCCCGTGATCGCGGCGATCTTCAAGCAGGACCTCGTCTATTCGGGCGCGCTGTCGGCGACGATGTCGGCGATCGCGATGCTGTGGAACATGATCTTCAACGCGCTGTTCGAGCGCTGGGAAGCGTCGCGCCGGCAGCCGTCACGCACGCTCGGGCGGCGGATCCTGCACGCGACCGGATTCGAAGGCGGGCTGATCTTCATCCTGGTGCCCGTCGTATCGTGGTGGCTCGACATCTCGTGGCTCGACGCATTCGTCGTCGACATCGGGCTGTTTGCGTTCTTCTTCTGTTACGCGTTCGTGTTCCAGTGGGCGTTCGATCGGGTGTTCGACGTGCCGGCGGCGACGAAGGGGTCGTGAGCCGAACGCTCACACGCCCGTGGCAATTTTCGGCAATTGCCAGCCGAAGCGCACCGCCGCCATCCGCAGCGCAAAGCACGCGACGCCGCCCAGCACGGCCGCGGCGATTGGCGGACAACCGAGCCGCCTGCACGACACAACGCACACCGCGCCGAGCAGCGCCGCGCTCGCATAAATATCCGTGACCAGGACGACCGGCACCCGCGCGAGCAGGACATCGCGCACGACACCGCCGCCGCAACCGGTCACGGCGCCCATCAGCGTGGCAATGAACGGATGAACCCGGAATTCGAGCGCCTTCACCGCGCCCGCGACCGCGAACAACGCCAGGCCGGCCGCATCGAGCGCCGTGAGCAGCGACGGAGAAAACGCGGCGACCCGCTCATGAAACACGAACGCGAACAGCCCTGAAGCGAACGCGAGCGCCGGATAGCGCCAGTCGCTCACGGCACTCGGCGGCCGTGCGCCGATCAGCAGATCGCGGATCACACCGCCGCCGAGCGCGACGACGAGCGACAACACCATGACCCCGAACAGGTCGAGTCCGGCACCGATCGCCGCATTGGCGCCTTCGATCGCGAACACCATCGTGCCCGCGAGATCGGCGGCGAGCACCACTTGCTCGATGCGCTTCATGCGAAAGAACCGTCGGGGTGTTGCGTCATCCGGTTGCCGCCTGCGGCGACACGAGTGGACGCGCCGCTCAGCCGCCTGCTGTCTTCCTGCCGCCATCCGGATACATCGCGCGTGCTGCGGATCATGGCCGCCTCCTCGATCGGGATCGAGCAGTCTAGCGTATCGTCCGCTCGCCGTCGGGCCATGCGTGAAGCCGAATGCAAAAAGCCGGCGGAGGCAGGATGTACGTCCTGCTTCCGCCGGCTCAAAGACACGTCAGGCTTCCGATCAGGACCGTGAAGCCCGGTGCACGTCGCTCAATGCACGCCGAGATAAGCCTTCACCGCCGGCAGGCCCGGCTTGCCGTCGAGCGTCGTCACGCCGGCAAGCCACTTGTCGAGCGCCTGCGGGTTCGCCTTCAGCCACTCGGCCGCTGCCTTGTTCGGATCTTCCTTGTTCATGATCGGCATCATCACGTGGTTCTCGATCGTCGTCGTGAACTGCAGGTTCGACACGAACTTCGCGACGTTCGGGCAGCGCTGCGAGTAGTCGGGCGGCGTCGCCGTCAGCACCTTCGCTTCGCCGTAGTTCGGGCCGAACACGTCGTCGCCACCGGTCAGGTAGTCGATCTTCATCTGCACGTTCATCGGATGCGGTTCCCAGCCGAGGAACACGATCCACTGCTTGTCGCGGATCGCGCGATTCACCTCGACCAGCATCCCGGCCTCGCTCGACTCGACCATCTTGAACTTCCCGAGGCCGAACTGGTTGCCGTCGATCATCTTCTTGATCAGCAGGTTGCCGTCGTTGCCCGGTTCGATCCCGTAGATCTTGCCGTTGAGCTTGTCCGCGTACTTCTGGATGTCCGCGAACGACTTCAGGCCGCCCTGGTACACGTAATCGGGCACCGCGAGCGTGTATTTCGCGCCGGTCAGGTTCGGCGTCGAGAGCACCTTGATCGTGCCGGCCTTCGTGAACGGCTGGATGATCGGGTCCATCGTCGGCGACCAGTAGCCGAGGAACACGTCGATCTGCTTGCTCTTGATACCGGCGAACGTGATCGGTACCGATGCGATCGTCTTCGTCGGGCTGTAGCCGAGCCCCTGCAGCATCGTCGATGCGAGGCCCGTGGTCGCCGCGATGTCGGACCAGCCGACATCCGCGAAGCGCACGTTCTTGCACACGGGCGGATCGGCCGCATACACGGCCGACATCGGCGCGGTTATCCCGACCCCGCACACCGCTGCGATCAATAGGCGCTTCATCTTGCTTCTCCTCAAAGTGATGTCGTTTGCTTGAATGCGGGATCGTTTTATTGAAGCCGCGCGCCGCGATCCCGGCGGCGTCGCGGACCATAGGGTCGGTCAGCGCCCCGGCAACCGGCGCTCGTAGCTCGGCGCATGGCCGAACTGCGCACGGTAGGCCTTGCTGAAATGGCACGGCGAATGAAAGCCGCAGACCGTCGTCACGCGCGCGATCGATGCGTCGGTCGTGCGCAGCAGGTCGCGAGCGCGCTTCAGGCGCAGCGTCAGGTAATAGTGGGTCGGCGACACGTTCAGGTATACCTTGAACATGCGCTGAAGGTGCCGCTGCGACAGCCGCACGAGCCGCGCGAGTTCCTCGAGCGACAGCGGCTCCTCGATGTTCGCCTCCATCAGCCGCACGACCTCGATCAGCTCCGCGCGCGAGAAGCCGACGCGCGCGTCGACCGGAATCGGCTGCGTATCGGTCGAGCTGCGGATGCGCTCCAGGATGAACTGCTCGGAAACCTGCGCGGCCAGCTGCTGGCCGAACCGCATGCCGACGAGGTTCAGCATCAGGTCGAGCGGCGCGGTGCCGCCGGTGCAGGTCAGCCGGTCGCGGTCGACGACGAACAGCTCGTCGGCGAAACCGACCTGCGGAAACTCGGCATGCAGCGCGGAAAGGTTCTCCCAGTGCACGGTGCAGCGATAGCCGTCGAGCAGCCCGCTCGACATCAGCGCATACGCGCCCGTGCAGATGCCGCCGAGCGGCAGCCCGCGCTCGGACAACGCCGCGAGCGTATCGCGCGCGCCTTCGTCGACCACGTCGCGGATACGGATGCCGCCGCACACGATCATCACGTCGGGCAGGTTCGTATAGTCGAGCGCCTGCGTGGGCCGTACCGCGATGCCGTTGCTGGCGTGCACCGGACTGCCGTCGAGCGAGTAGATCGACCACTGGTAGTGATCGGCACGCCCGACGTAGTTCGCCATCCGAAGTACTTCGACGGCGCTCGAAAACGCGATCATCGAGAAGTTCGGCAGCGTCAGGAAGCCGAAATGGGCGAGGGACGAAACCGGTGAAACGCAGGCGGCGGGCGCGACAGCGACGGCGGACGTCACATCGGTCTCCTAGGGTCTGTTTCCAGATGGAACGCGCATGCGTTGCCACGAGAACGGCCGCTCGCGAGGCGCGTGACGCCGCGAATACTGACGTATTCGCAAGGAGCGCAACGCGGCGAGCGGCCGTTCTCGTGGCAACCCCAAAATAAAAAGTTCATGTCACGGGAATGCCCGAAATCGCCCGCATGGCGGCGTCGCTCGTCGCTTGTTTGGCTCGGCCAAACGGCGCTCCTCACTTCTTGCCCTGCGAGCGATTTCGGGCATTCGCATGTGCGTTCCATCTGGAAACAGACCCTCGAGGAGGTTGCAGGGGGCCAGCCCCGCGGCCAAAGCCGCGGAAGCCGTTATCTATATTCAGGGTGAGCGGCCGGGAGGCGCCGGCCGCCGGAGGTCAGGCCTGTGCGGGTGCTGCCTTCACGCGAAACAGCTGCTTGAGGCCCGAGAACAGCGGCGCCTTCACGGTGCCCGGTGCACGGCCGAAGCTTTCGGTGATGCGGTCGAGAATGATCGCGAGCAGCACGACCGACAGACCGCTTTCGAAACCGAGGCCGATGTCGAGGCGCTGGATACTGGCGAGCACGTCGTTGCCGAGGCCACCCGCGCCGACCATCGACGCGATGATCACCATCGACAACGCCATCATGATCGTCTGGTTCACGCCCTGCATGATCGACGGCAGCGCATTCGGGAACTGCACCTTGTACAGCAGCTGCCACGGCGTGCAGCCGAAGGCCTGGCCGGCTTCGACGATCTCGCGGTTCACGTGGCGGATACCGAGGCTCGTCAGGCGCACCGCCGGCGGCATCGCGAAGATCACCGTCGACAGGATCCCCGGCACGCGGCCGAGACCGAACAGCATCGCGGCCGGAATCAGGTAAACGAACGCGGGCATCGTCTGCATCAGGTCGAGAATCGGGCGCACGGTCGCGGCGACCCACTTGCTCTTCGCGGCCCAGACGCCGAGCGGGATGCCGAGCACGAGGCTGATGATCGTCGACGACAGCGTGAGGCCGAGCGTGATGACGGTCTGATCCCAGAAGCCCGTCGCGAAGATCAGCAGCAGCGACGCGGTGGTGAACAGCGCGAAGCGCCAGCCCACCCGCCACAGCCCGACGCCGATGAAGATCGCCATCATCAGCCACATCGGGATCGCCTGCAGGCTGTGCTCGACGAATGCCGCGAGCCCCTCGATCGCCTGACCGATCGCGTCGAACGTCTTGGCGTCGTGGTCGAGCAGGTAGTGAACGGACTGGTCAACCCAGGTACCGAGCGGAATCATTTCAGACATGGGAGCCTCGCGAACGCGTGATGGCCTTCAGGATGAGCGCACGATCGACCGAGCCGCAGTAGCAGCCGTCGTCGTCGACGACCGGCAGTGCATTCGGGCTCGCGACCACACGCGCGACGACATGTTCGAGCGACGCATCGCGCCGGATGCTTTCGATCGGCCGCACGGACGGCGTGGCCTGGCCGAGCGCATCGCGCGTGACGAAGCCGCGGATCTTGCGTTCGGCGTCGAGCACGAACGCGTATTCGGCACTGCCGTTCAGCGTCGCCGCGACGTTCGCGGCATCGCACTTCGACACGATCGGCACGGCGCCCGTCTGCATCAGGTCGCCGGCCGTCAGGTAGCGGCTGGTGTCGATGCCGTCGAAGAACGCGCGCACGTAATCGTCGGCCGGGTTCGCGATGATGTCCTGCGGCGTGCCGACCTGCACGAGCCGGCCACCTTCCATGATCGCGATGCGGTTGCCGATGCGCAGCGCTTCCTCCAGATCGTGCGACACGAACATGATCGTGCGGCGCTGTTCCTTCTGCAGTTGCAGCAGCACATCCTGCATTTCCCGGCGCTTGAGCGGATCGAGCGCGGAGAACGCCTCGTCCATGATCATCAGCGACGGGTTCACGGCCAGCGCGCGGGCGAGGCCGACGCGCTGCTGCATCCCGCCCGACAACTCGGACGGCAGCTTGTGCGCGAACGGTGCGAGGCCGACCTGCTCGAGCACTTCCATCGCGCGGCGCTCGCGTTCCTTCTTGCCGACGCCCGCGACTTCCAGGCCGAATGCGGCATTCGACACCACGGAGCGATGCGGCATCAGCGCGAACGACTGGAACACCATGCTCATGTCCTTGCGGCGCAGCGCGGTCAGCGCCGAGCGGCGCGCCGACGCGACGTCGAGCCCGTCGATCATCACCTTGCCGGCGCTGGGATCGACCAGCCGGTTCACGAGGCGGATCAGCGTGGACTTGCCGGAGCCCGACAGGCCCATCAGCACAAAAATTTCGCCTTCCTGCACATCGAAGGAGACGTTGTGCACGCCGACGACCTGACCGGTGCGCTTGAGCACATCGTCCTTCGTCGCGCCGGCGGCGAGCATGTCGAGCGCCTGCTGCGGGTTGCTTCCAAATACCTTGCACAGACCTTCGACCACGACCTTGGGGGCATCCATCGAAACCTTCTCCTCGTGTAGCGGGGACTCTCGCTTGTCATAGCGTGCCTACATAGTTGCCAGAAAAAACCCCGACCTGCCGACGAATTACGACAAACGCTTGCGCAAATACGACACGGCCTCCAGCCCCGCCCGGCGGGCCGCGGCACGCGGCGCCACCCGATTGCGGCGGCGCAATACGCGGACGGCCAGCAACGGCGGGCATCGCGCGTCGGACTTGTGCGCAGCAGCGCAGCGCGTATCGCGTCGCGTTTTGCGCCAAACCGCATCGGACGCACGTCGCTTTACGACAATTTCACGTCCGATCACGCGTCGATCTATTCAGACGAAAGCACGCACGGCATTCACCAATAAAAAGCATGACCGTGCAAAAAGCCGCGCGGCGACACCGGATGGTGCACGCCGCGATACCGCGCCAACCCGGAAAATCCGCGACGGCCGCTGTGATACATTCCCCGCAAACACGCTGGTCGCGACGTTGCCACGGGGCTTTCTCACGAAGGTCGCCCGCTCGACGCGCACATGCCGGTTCGCCTGCCGGCCGTGCTGAAACCGCCTCGATACGGTACCAACCGCGATCGATGGACGATAACGATACAGAGAGGGAGCAAGGCGTTGAACTGGGCATTCGCCGTAATCGGCTTCATCGTGGGCGGCATCGCCGCATTGGCCGGGGATTTCCCGGCCGCGAACGGTTCGCTGCTCGGCGCCGCCGTCGGGTTCTGCATCGGCCACGCGCTGCAGCAACACAAGCGCAAGGGGAAGCAGGCCGCACCGGACGCGTTTGCGATGTCCGCGACACCGTCCGCGCCGGCTCCGCTTGCCGATCGCGTCGCACGTCTCGAAGCGACCGTCGAAACGCTGACGCGTGAAGTCGCGTCGCTGCGCGGCCAGTTGGCCGGCGCGAAGGTCGGCTCGGCCACGAGCGACGCGACGGTGCAC
>NZ_JAAGPO010000019.1:0-238 GCF_017104825.1 Burkholderia sp. Ac-20345
GAAAAAAAAAAAAAAAACAAAGTCAATCTCTTCTTATTCGTTACTGTACATGATCACAACGTAAAACACTCCAAGGATAGGCTAAGAACATCTGAGACACAACAACTGTTAGGATATACTTTCAGGTAACTGATACTACAACAACAAGGTCGAAGCACATAATGGGTGTCACACTGTGTGATGACCACCTATCAGTAGTACAGACTCACCTACAGAGTCTATCGATACTATAGTGCAC
>NZ_JAAGPO010000191.1:0-19843 GCF_017104825.1 Burkholderia sp. Ac-20345
TCGATGCCGCCGCACCCGCTTCGGCCGCTGCGGCCGTCGCAACCGTGCCGCCGGCGCCGGCGGGCGAAACGCTGACCGCCGTCAGCGTGACCGCACAGCGGCAACCGGTCGATCCGGACACGCCGGCCGTTGTCACGTCGATCACGCGCGAGCAGATCGAGTCGCACACCAACGTCACCACCGAGGACGCGCTGAAGTACGCGCCGAACCTGATGGTCCGCAAGCGCTATATCGGCGACCGCAACAGCGTGTTCGCTGGCCGCGACTTCAACGAACTGCAGAGCGCGCGCGGGCTCGTCTACGCGGACGGCGTGCTGCTGTCGAACCTGCTCGGCTCGAGCTACGCGTACCCGCCGCGCTGGTCGCTGATTCCGCCTGACGATATCGCGCGCGTCGACGTGCTCTATGGCCCCTTTTCCGCGCTGTATCCGGGCAACTCGATCGGCTCCACCGTGCTGCTCACGACGCGCCGCCCGGAAAAGCTCGAGGCGTCGCTGTCGACGCAGTTCTTTACGCAGCGCTACCACGACGGCTACGGATTCGCGGACAGCTTCGGCGGCAATCACCAGACCGCGCGGATCGCGAACCGCGTCGGCCGGTTCTGGTTCGCGCTGTCGCTCGACCGGCTCGAGAACAACGGTCAGCCGATGCAGTACGCGAGCCCCAATTCGGCGTACAACCCGAAGCTCGGCGCCGCCGTGCCGGTGACGGGCGCTGCGACCGACATCGGGCCCAACGGCCGGCCGCGGACGATCGTCGGCGCGCAGACGATCGAGCGGACCGAGCAGCTCAACGAGACGGTCCGGATGGGCTATGCGTTCACCGACCACGTCGATGCGACGCTCACGCTCGGGCATTGGGAGAACCATTACCGGCAGCACGGCGAGACCTTCCTGCGCGATGCGGCCGGCAATCCGGTCTACGGCGGCAACGTGTCGATCGGTGGCCAGAACATGACCGTCGCGCCGAACGCATTCGCGCCGCAGCGCGGCGACCAGGAAAACTGGCTGTACGCGCTCGGCCTGAACGGCCGGCTCGATTCCGGCTGGCGCCTGTCGGGCGTCGTGTCCGCGTACGACGTGTCGCGCGACGTGCTGCGCTCGGCGTCAACCGTGCAGGGCGGCGCAGGCACGCTGTTCCAGGGCGACGGCACCGGCTGGCGCACGCTCGACCTGAAGGCCGAGGCGCCGGAAGTGAAGGGCCATACGTTCACGTTCGGTTACCACTACGACAACTACTTCCTGCGCAACGTCACGTACAACACGGCCGACTGGCTGGCCGGGCCGACCACGTCACTGTCGAGCGTCTATCGCGGCGATACGCGCACGCAGGCGCTGTTCGGGCAGGACGCGTGGCGCTTCGCGCCGGGATGGCTCGCGACGCTGGGGTTGCGCTATGAGCGCTGGGACGCGTACGGCGGCGCGCTCGGCAATGCGAGCGGCACGCTCGGCTATGCGGACCGCAGCGCGAATGCGCTGTCGCCGAAGGTCGCGCTGCAATGGGATGCGACCGAGGTCTGGCGCTTCCGGCTGTCGTTCGCGACCGGCACGCGTTTCCCGACCGTCGGCGAACTGTTCCAGGGCACGATCTCGAACAACGCGATCGTCAACAACAACCCGAACCTGCGGCCGGAAAAGGCGATCGACTGGGATTTCACGGCCGAACGCGACGTGGGCGTCGGCGTCGTGCGCGCCAGCGTATTCCAGAGCGATCTGCGCAATTCGATCTACAGCCAGACGACGGTGTCGGGCGCGACGACGGTGACCAACATCTCGAACGTCGATCGCGTGCGTGTGCGCGGTGCCGAACTCGCGTTCAGCGGCGAGAACGTCGGGCTGCGCGGGCTCAGTCTTGACGCGAACGTGTCGGCGAGCAACGCGCAGATCCTCGCCGATGCCGCGAATCCCGCGTATGTCGGCTCGCGCTTTCCGCGGATTCCGCGCATGCGTGCGAACCTGCTCGCGTCGTATCGCTTCGACGAGCACTGGCTTGCGAGTGTCGGCGTGCGCTATTCGGGCCGCCAGTTCAACACGCTCGACAACAGCGACGTGAACCCGGATGTCTACGGCGGCACGAGCTCGTTCACGGTCGTCGACCTGAAGGCGCGCTACCGCCTCGACCGGCACTGGACCGCGTCGCTCGGCATCGACAACCTGACGGACCGCCGCTATTACGTGTTCCACCCGTATCCGGGCCGTACTTTCTATGGAGAACTGAAATGGTCGCTGTGAGATCGCTCGCGGCAGGCGGCGCGCTGTGGTTCGCGTTGCTGTCGCCCGCCGGTGCGCACGATGCGGCGAAGGCACCCGATTCGCACGCCGCGCATATGAGCATGCAGGCCGCGGCCGCGGCCGCGCAGCAGAAGCAGCCGCTCGCGACGGGGGCCGCATTCGACACGCATCATCGGCTATGGGTCGCGTGGGTCGAGGGCGCGCACGTCGTCGTCGCACATTCCGACGACGCGGGCCGCACGTTGTCCGCTCCCGTCACCGTCAACGCAATGCCGGAGCCGATCTACACGAGCGCCGAGAATCGCCCGAAGATCGCGACGAGTCCGGACGGGCGTGCGGTGTACGTGTCGTGGTCGATGCCGCTCGATGCGCCGTACACGGGCATGGTGCGCTTCGCGCGATCGCTCGATGGTGGCGCGACCTGGAGCGTGCCCGTGACCGTGCATCGCGACCGGCAGGCCATCACGCACCGCTTCGACATGATGTCCGTCGATCCGGCCGGCAACATCGCGATCGCATGGATCGACAAGCGCGATCTCGTTGCGGCGAAAGCGGCGGGGCAGGCGTACGAAGGCGCGGCTGTCTACTACGCGGTATCACGCGACGGCGGCGCATCGTTCGAAGCCGAACGCAAGGTGACCGACCACACGTGCGAATGTTGCCGCATCGCAATGGCGATCGATTCGGCCGGACGGTTCGAGGCCGCGTGGCGCAACGTGTTTCCGGGGCAGATCCGCGATCATGCGCTTGCCGTATTGCCTGTAACTGCGTTGGAGCCGGTCGTACCGGTGCGCGCGACGTTCTCGAACTGGCACGTCGAGGCGTGCCCCGAGCACGGGCCGGCGCTGGCGATTACGCCGGACGGCACGCGCCATCTCGCCTGGTTCGGCGTGGTCGACGGTCGGGCCGACGTGTTCTATTCGCGCATCGGCGCCGATGGCGAGCCGCGCGGCACGCCGTGGGCATTCGGCGCGAATCCCGCCGCGCCCGGCGAGCAGGCGTCGCATGCGGCGCTCGTCGCGCGCGGCGATGTCGTGTGGCTCGCATGGAAGGCGTTCGACGGCGACACGATGCAGATCAAGCTGCGCCGGTCGGACGATCGCGGCGAGCACTGGTCGGCGCCGCGCGTGATCGCAGCGACGTCGGGCGCAAGCGACAACCCGCAATTGCTCGACGATGCAGGGCGAATCTATCTGTCGTGGCGCACGCGTAACGACGGCTATCGGCTGATCGCAGTGGAGGGGGCGAAATGAAGCGGTTGATTGCATTGCTGGGCGTCGTGCTCGCGAGCGTGCCGGCGTGGGCCGGTGGCGAACTGCAGCCGCTGCGCGCGGCCGACGTCGCGCGCCTGTATGCGACCGCGTACGAGCGGCCGCTGGCGGTCGAGATCTGGTCGCTCGATTGCGGATACTGTCGCGAGAACGCCGCGCATCTGGTCGCGTGGCAGCGCCGTCATCCGGACGTGCAGCTCGCGATGGTTGCGATGGATGCATACGACGACAATGGCGCGGCGATCTCGCAGGCGCTCGCGCAGATGAACGTGCCGCCACAGGTCGCGCAGTACGCGAACGCGGAGCCGATGCCCGAGCGTCTGCGGGCGGTGCTCGATGCGGGATGGAGGGGGGAGATGCCGCGCACCGTGTGGATCGGGCGCGATGGCGTACGCGAAGCGCGCAGCGGATTGCTGACGGCCGACGTGCTCGACGGCTGGTTGCAGCGCGCGAAGCGCTGAACGGGCCGGCGGCGCGCGGCGAACGGGCCGCGCGCCGGCCTGATGCGAAAACGCGCCCGAAGGCGCGTGGAGAGAAGCGTCAGGCCGCTCGCTTGAATAGCCGGATCACGAACAGCAGGATCACCGCCCCGACGACCGCGACGATCACCGAACCGATGAAGCCGCTGCCGACGCTGATGCCGAGTATCCCGGCGAGCCAGCCGCCGATCACTGCGCCGACGATCCCGACGATGATGTCGACGATCAGCCCGAAGCCGCCGCCCTTGACGAGCAAGCCGGCAAGCCAGCCGGCGATCGCGCCGATGATGAGCCACATAATCAAGCCATGAGTCATGGTGATTCTCTCCTTGTGTTGTGTCGAATGACCGGACGTCGGCTGTGTCGCCGCAAGCTGAATGAAGGCGGCATTGCGACCCGCCGCGCCGCCCACGCAATGTAACGCGATAGACGGGTCGGAATCGTTAAGTAATGTTATGCACCCTTAACGGGATTTTCCAGGGAATTCGTCTACGTACGGCGAGGCTCGCGCTCGGGCGATGCGTGATGAAATGTATCTGTAATGAATGGCCGCCGGTGACGCCGGTCGGCCCTGAGCGTCATCCTTCGTGTGTTGGCGCCTGAATGCCGGCGTCGGGCAATCCGTCGCTGGCGTCGGCGATCAGCCGTGCGACGGTCGCTGCATCGCCGATCGCCTCGATCGACAGCAGCGCGAAGCGGGCGAGAAAGAGCGACGCATCGGCTTCGCCGATCCGCGTCATCGTGCGGCACAGGTCGGTGTAGAGGGTGTCGCGTTCGGTATCCGTCATCATGCGGTCTCCTGAGGATCGGTTGACGCGCACGGACGAACGGCGCGTTCGAGTGCGGCGCTCACGTCGCCGGCGCGAGCGTCGTGCCAGCGGCCGAGTACGTGACCGTCCGGCCGCACGAGATAGACGGTGCTGTCGCGCGCGCCGTACATGTCGAACAGCCGGCCGTCGTCGTCGTGGCCGCCGCAGGCCGGTTGCCGCGGTGCCGCATGCCGTGCGAGCGTGACGAGCGCGAACGGTATCCGCGCAGCCTGCAGGCGCCGTTCGAGATCGACGAGCGTCGGATCGGGCACGCCGTCGGACGTGAAGCAGAAGGCGGTGAAGCGCGGGGCGACGAGATCGGTCAGGTGGCCGCGGCGCATGTCGCTGCCGTGCGCCTCGTACAGCGTCAGCGGGCATTCGGCGAGCACCGTGCCGGGCGCGGGGCCGGCTGAAAACGTGTCGCGTTCGGCTGCGTTGAGCGACGACGTCGCATAGGCGATGGCGGTCGTCTGGCGCGGATTGATCAGCGAACGCAGCGCCGGATGCCGGACCGCGAGCGACAGCACGGCCTTGCGCATCAGTTCGAAGGCAAACGACGGCGGCGCCATGAACTCGGTACTCTTCGTGCCGTAGCGCAGGTTCTCGTGTGTCGCGAACACGCGTTCGTCCGAGTAGCTGTCGAGCAGCGCGTCCGACGCAAGGTCGCGAATCACGTACGCGAGCTTCCATGCAAGGTTGTCGGCATCGTCGATGCCCGAATTCGCGCCGCGCACGCCGAAGATCGGCACGAGATGCGCGGCGTCGCCGCAGAACAGCACGCGGCCGTGCCGGTAGCGTTCGAGCGTCAGCGCGTTCGCCTTGTAGATCGTGATCCAGATCGGCGACCAGTCGCCGCGCTCGCCCATCATGTCGAGCAGGTCCTGCACGCGCGGGATCACGTTCTCCGGCTTCACGGCCGCTTCGGGATCCTCATCGTCGCGCAATTGGTAGTCGATCCGCCACACGTTGTCGGGCTGCTTGTGGACGAGCACCGTCGAGCCCGGGTTCGACGGCGGATCGAAGTACGCGAGCCGTTCGGTCGGCCGGTCGCTGTCGAGCGCGATGTCGACGATCACGTAGCGGCCCTCATAGCTCGTGCCCTGGAGCGACAGGCCGAGCGCGTCGCGCATCGTGCTGCGTCCGCCGTCGCACGCGACGACCCAGTCGGCGTCGAGCGCGTAGCCGCCGAGCGGCGTGTCGACGTCGAGGCGCACACCGTCCGGTTGCCGGGTCACGCCGGTGACTTTCGCCTGCCAGCGGATCTCGATGAGTTCGGGGCGGCGCAGCGCGGCGTCGAGCAGAAACTGCTCGATGTGATACTGCGCGAGATTCACCATCGGCGGCAGCTTCTGGTTTTCGTCCTGCGGCATCGTGAAATGCAGCACTTCGTCGCGACGGTAGAAGCTGCGTCCGCCGGTCCACGGCAGCCCCGTGTGCAGGAACTTGTCGAGTGCGCCAAGCCGCTCGATGATCTCGAGGCTGCGCCGCGAGATGCAGATGGCGCGGCTGCCGTGGCAGACCGCGTCGTCGGCTTCGATCAGCACACTGCGGATGCCGTGGTTCGCGAGGCCGAGCGCGACGGCCAGGCCGACGGGGCCGCCGCCGACGATCGCCGCGCGATGCCGGTGCGTATCGATACCGTCGTCGCAGGCCGGCAGATGCGCGGGATGGCGCTCGGCGACGAACGGGTAGGGCTTGAAGTCGATATCCATCGTTGGCTTCCAGGGGAGTGCGGTTCGACGTGCACGCGCGCGGGGGCAACGCGTGCAGGCTGTCGACGCAGTATGGAAGCCGGGCGGAACTCCGCTGTCCCCAATCCGGGTACAGCAAGCCGACCGGGATTTACCCCGATTCGGTCGTCACGGGCCGGTTCGGTTCAGGGCTGCAGACAGAGCGCGAACAGCTGGCGCTGGCTCGAGATGCCCAGGCGCCGGTACGCGCGCTTCTGGTACGTGACGACGCTCGACGCCTTCACGCCGATCGTCTCACCGATCTCGTGCGCGGTCTGGCCTTCGAGCACGCCGCGCAGCACGTCGAGTTCGCGCTTGGACAGCGCCGGGCATGCGCTGCGCAGCCGTGCGAGCATCTGTTGCGGGATACCGATCTGCGCCGCACCGGCGAGCGCGTAGTGATGCTTCGCGGCCTGCGCGATCAGCGGCGCAAGCGCCTCGATCTCCGCGATCTCACGCGGCTGGAATGCGCCGCTGCGATGCGCGCGGTACAGGTTGATCGACAGCCAGCTCGCATCGTTGGGCTGCATCAGCAACGACAGCCGGTCGGACACGTCGGGGCCGCGGTAGCAGGCCGCGCGATACGCATCATGATCGATCTCGTCGCCGGCCTGCTGGTGCAGCAGCAGGTCGTGGCGGCGCGTGCCGCGATGCGCGCTCGACACGATCGTCTGGTTGCCGTCGAGCGCGTAGAAGTGCCGCGCGTAGGTGTCGGCGACGTCGCGCAGGTAACGGCCGCCGCGATGGTCGGCGACGGATAGCGTGCGCGGGCGGTTGCCGAACTCGTACGCGAAGATCGTGCATTGCGTGACCGACAGCGCGTCGTCGAACAGCTTCAGCACTTCGGCCGCGAATGCGTTCGGTTCGCTGTCGCCGATCGCTGCGACGAGGCGCGTCGCACGCGATACGTCCAGTTGCCCGGTGAGGTTCGGTCGCTCGAGACGCCAGGTGCGCATGATGCTCGGAAAGGGCGGGGTGATCCGTCGATTGTAATCGGCGGGGTGCGGCGCGGGAGTCGGGTGATGCCCGCAAGCGGAGCGGACGCGGGCAGAAGGAGCGGCACACGATTCGGTGCCCGGAATGAGAAAAGGGCTGACAAGCATTGCTTGTCAGCCCTTTATAACTTGGTGCCGGAGATAGGAGTCGAACCTACGACCTTCGCATTACGAATGCGCTGCTCTACCAACTGAGCTACACCGGCATCAGAGAAACGAAATTATAAGGTGAAATCTGAGACCTTGGCAATAGGTTTTGCGAATTTTTTTCAGCTTGCTGCTGCTGTTTCGCGAAACTCATCGACTCGGCAAACTTCCCGCTTCGTTTCACTGCGATACGACCCGTTGGGGTCACATCGAGAGGCGCGATTGTACGTACGTCGCGCGACACTGTCTAGTGCTGCAGTGCAAATTTATTCGTTTTCCTGGTGGTAGCCGGTCACGCGCTCGACTTCGTTCTTCGAACCGAGGAACACCGGGACGCGCTGATGCAGGCCCGTCGGTTGCACTTCCATGAGGCGCTGCGTGCCGGTCGTCGCGGCGCCGCCCGCCTGTTCGACGATGAACGACATCGGGTTCGCTTCGTACATCAGGCGCAGCTTGCCCGGACGATCGGGCGTGCGCTTGTCGGCCGGGTACATGAAGATGCCGCCGCGGTTCAGGATCCGGTGCACGTCGGCAACCATCGATGCGATCCAGCGCATGTTGAAGTTGTCGCCGCGCGGGCCGTCCTTGCCGGCGTTCAGTTCGTCGACATAGCGCTTGACCGGGTCGTACCAGTGGCGCGCGTTCGATGCGTTGATCGCGTATTCGCGCGTGTCGGCCGGGATCTGCATGTTGCTCTGGGTGAGCACCCACGAGCCGACTTCGCGGTCGAGCGTGAAGCAGTTCACGCCGTTGCCGGTCGTCAGCACGAACACCGTCTGCGGGCCGTACACGGCGTAGCCGGCCGCGACCTGCTGCGTGCCGGGCTGCAGGAACGATTCTTCGGTTGCCTGCTTGCCGTCCGGGCAGCGCAGCACCGAGAAGATCGTGCCGATCGACACGTTCACGTCGATGTTCGACGAGCCGTCGAGCGGATCGAACACGAGCAGGTATTCGCCGCGCGGGTAGTTCGCCGGGATCGGGAAGAACGTTTCCATTTCTTCCGACGCCATCGCGGCGAGGTTGCCGCCCCATTCGTTCGCGTCGAGCAGGATCTCGTTCGACAGGATGTCGAGCTTCTTCTGCACTTCGCCCTGGACGTTCTCGCTGCCGGCGGTGCCGAGCGCTTCGCCGAGCGCGCCCTTCGACACGTTGTAGCTGATCGCCTTGCACGCGCGTGCGACGACTTCGATCAGCAGGCGCAGGTCGGCGGGGAGGTTGTTGGTCTCACGTTGCTGTTCGATCAGGAACTTCGACAGCGTGGTGCGGCGGGCAATGGACATGACAGACTCCAGAAGGCCAAAGAATCCTTGAATGGCCGCAATTTTACCCGTCGTGCCTCCCGTGCCGCCGGGTTTTTTCGTCCGGTTACATGGCCGGGCGGCCGGGCCGGCCCGGTTTCCGGTGGTGGAAACCGGCGCGACGCGCTTTGCAGCGGCGGCAGGCGCCGCGGTCAGACCCCGCGATTGCGCCCGGTTCCAGCAGTATTCGCACAATAAAAAAGCCGGTGCCGCGACGGGCGGCACCGGCTGTATCGCGCAGGCGCGATGCGGGCGATGGCGTTACGCGAGCGCCTTTTCGACGATCTCGCGCACGTCGCGCGATTTCGCACCGGCGGCGACCTGCTCGAGCGCTTCGCGCATCCGGTCGCGCAGCGCGGGTGTGAAGCGGCGCCACAGTTCGAGCGAGCGGGCGAGGCGCGCCGCGACCTGCGGGTTGATCGCGTCGAGCGCGAGCACCTGTTCGGCCCAGAACGCGTAACCCGAGCCGTCCGCCGCGTGGAACTGCGCGGGGTTGGCCGCGCAGAAGCTGAAGATCAGCGAGCGTGCGCGGTTCGGATTCTTCAGGTTGAACGCGGGGTGCGCGAGCAGCTTGCGAACCTTCGCGAGCGTCGGCTGCGCGGGCGTACCGCGTTGCGCCGCCTGCATCGCGAACCACTTGTCGATCACGAGCGCTTCCTTCTCGAAGCGCTGGTAGAAGTCGGCGAGCGCGCGCTCGGCCGGTTCGCTCGCGCCGGCGGCCGCGGCGGACAGCAGCGCGCCGAGCGCAGCCGCGCGATCGGTCATGTTGTTCGCCGCATCGTATTGCGCGGTCGCGAGGCGCACGGCATCGGCCGGATCCTCGAGTTCGGCGAGATACGCGAGCGCGAGGTTCTTCAGCGCGCGGCGGCCGGAGGCCTCCGGCGTCGGTTCGTAGGCGCCGGGCGTCTGGTGCTGTTCGTATGCGGCGAGCCAGTCGGCGCGCAGTGCGGTGGCGAGCCGGCGGCGCACGAACTGGCGCGCGCGATGCACGGCAGCCGGATCGGCTTCGGCCATCTGATCGGCCAGGTAGGTTTCCGACGGCAGCGTCAGCGCGAGTTCGCGGAACGCCGGCGACAGCGTCGCGTCGGTCAGCACGCGGCGGAATGCGGCGACGAAGTTCTCGCCGAGCGTGAGCGGCTCGTTCGCCGCGGCCCGCGCGGCGAGCGTCAGCAGCGCGCGCGTCGCGAGGCGCTGGCCGGCCTCCCAGCGGTTGAACGGATCGCTGTCGTGTGCGAGCAGGAACGCGAGGTCGTCGTCGCTGTAGTCGTACTCGACGATCACCGGCGAAGAGAAGTTGCGCAGCAGCGACGGCAGCGGTTGTTCCGGCACGTCGACGAACGTGAAGGTCTGCTCGGTGTCGGTGAAGTCGAGCACGCGCGTCGTGCCTGCCGCGGCCGCTTCGCCGTCGAGACGCAGCGACAGGTCGCGGCCGTCGCGGCCGATCAGGCCGATCGCGAACGGAATCAGCAGCGGCCCCTGCTGCGTTTCGCGCGCGGCCGGCGACGCGTCGCCGTAGCCCTGCGCGAGCGTGACCGTATAGCGGCGCGCGGCTGCGTCGTACGCGGTGCGCACCGACACGCGCGGCGTGCCGGCCTGGCTGTACCAGCGCTCGAACTGCGAGAGGTCACGTCCGTTCGCGTCGGCCATCGCGTGACGGAAGTCGTCGCAGGTCACGGCGTGCCCGTCGTGGCGCTTGAAGTACAGGTCCATCCCCTTGCGGAAGCCGTCGCGGCCGAACAGCGTCTGGTACATCCGCACGACTTCCGAGCCTTTCTCGTAGACGGTCATCGTGTAGAAGTTGTTGATCTCGACGTAGCTCTCCGGGCGCACCGGGTGCGCCATCGGGCCCGCGTCCTCGGCGAACTGCAGCTGGCGCAGCACGCGCACGTCCTCGATGCGCTTGACCGCGCGGGCCGCCGATTCGATGTCGTCGCCCGCGGCCATGTCGGCCGAGAATTCCTGGTCGCGGAACACCGTCAGGCCTTCCTTCAGGCTCAACTGGAACCAGTCGCGGCAGGTCACGCGGTTGCCGGTCCAGTTGTGGAAGTACTCGTGGCCGACCACCGATTCGATGTTCGCGAAGTCGGTGTCGGTCGCGGTCTCGGGGTTCGCCAGCACGTACTTCGTGTTGAAGATGTTGAGCCCCTTGTTCTCCATCGCGCCCATGTTGAAGTCGCCGACCGCGACGATCATGAAGCGGTCGAGATCGAGCTCGAGGCCGAAGCGCTTCTCGTCCCAGCGGATCGAGTGGATCAGCGAATCCATCGCATGGCGCGTCTTGTCGAGGTCGGCGGGCTCGACCCACACCTGCAGCAGCTTTTCCTTGCCCGAGCCGGACGTGATCTTTTCCTCGATCGCGACGAGCTTGCCTGCGACGAGTGCGAACAGGTAGCTCGGCTTGCGGAACGGGTCTTCCCACTTCGCGAAGTGGCGGCCGTCGGGCAGGTCGCCGGAATCGACGAGGTTGCCGTTCGACAGCAGCACCGGGTACGCGGCCTTGTCGGCGCGCAGCGTCACCGTGTACGACGCCATTACGTCCGGGCGATCGAGGAAGTAGGTGATGCGGCGGAAACCTTCGGCTTCGCACTGCGTGAAGAAATTGCCGCTCGATACATAGAGGCCCGACAGCGTCGTATTCTGGTCGGGTGCGCATGCGCTTTCGAGCGTCAGCTCGAATGCATCGGGAACATTCTCGACGGTCAGCCCGTGCTCGTGCGCACGCACGGCGCCATGCGGCGCGCCATCCAGGTGTGCGCCGAGGAATTCGAGCGCTTCGCCCATCAGCTCCAGGTGCGGCGCGGGCGCGGCGTCCGGATTGCGGCGCACGCGCATCGTATTCCTGACGATCGTACGGGCCGGCGCGAGATCGAATTCGAGCGCGACGGAATCGATGAGGAAGGCCGGCGGCGTGTAGTCGGCGCGGCGGATCACGGTGGAAGATGCGTTGTCGGACATGGTCGTCGAGATCGGTGGAGTGGGGGACGGGCCCGTGGCACAGGCCGGGCGAACCGGGCCATTGTACAAAGGCTGGCGGCCGCGTGCCGGGCGAACTTTTTACTGGTTCCGGGAGTCCGCGTATTATCGGCATCCCGTTACGGTTCGCGCGGTGCGACGAACGGGTGACGGATCGAAGAGGATCAACATGAAACGCGAATGGATTCAACGCGGTGCGGGCTGGGCGGCGGTGCTGTGCGTGGCGCTGCTGACCGGCTGTACCAGCTACGTGACGACCCAGGTCACGGCCTTCTCCGACTGGAGCGGCAGCGACGCGACACGCACCTATGCGTTCACGCGCACCGATGCGCAGAAGAACAGCATCGAGCAGTCGACCTACGAGCCGATCGTCGCGAACGAGCTGTCCACGTATGCGTTCCGGCAGGTGCCGCAGGCGCAGGCGCGGTATCTCGTCGGGCTGACCTATGCGGTCGGCAGCGATCTCGTGACGGTGCCGCAACCGGTCTATTACGATCCGTGGTTCACGCCCGGGCCGTACTGGCGGGGCGGGCCGTGGGGCCCGTGGGGGCCCTGGGGGCCGATGCCGGCCGGCTATGTCGCGCAGACGTACCAGGTGTTCGACTACACGCTCGGCATCCGCATCACGGAGCGTGCGACGGGCAAGGAGGTGTACAACGTGTCCGCGCGCACGACCGGCGACAACGGCACGCTGCTGTACGCGATGCCGTTCCTCGCGCGCAGCGCGCTCGCCGATTTCCCGCTGTCGAACGGTGCGGTTCGCTCGGTCCGGCTGCCGGTCGACAAGCGCGGCGGCCCGGCGGCGCCGGCCGCCAACGAGCGCGTGGTGCCGGCGGCGCCCGCTTCGGGTGCAGCCGCCGCGAAGTAACGCGGTATCCCTCTCGGCGCGGCCGCTCGGCCGCGCCGGCCATTCCCTTCCGTCAGACCCCGATACCCAGCAGCGCCAGCGCGCCGAGCACGACGAACAGCACGGCCGCGATCGCGTGCACGAGCTTCGTCGGCAGGCGGTGCGCGAAGCGGTCGCCCAGCAGGATCGCGGGCACGTTCGCGAGCATCATCCCGAGCGTCGTGCCGGCCACCACACCGATGTAGTCCTGGAAGCGCGCGGCCAGCGCGACGGTCGCGATCTGCGTCTTGTCGCCCATTTCCGCGAGGAAGAATGCGACCAAAGTCGCGCCGAACACGCCGAGCCGCGAACGGTTGGCATTGGCTTCGTCGGCATCGAGCTTGTCCGGCACGAGGATCCACAGCCCCATCGCGATGAACGAGAACGCGAGCGCCCAGCGCATGATCGACGGCGTGACGAGCACGCCGAGCCATTCGCCGAGCGCGCCGGCGAAACCGTGGTTCACGAGCGTCGCGACGAGCACGCCAAGAATGATCGGCACCGGCTTGCGATAGCGCGCGGCCAGTACGAGGGAAAGCAGTTGGGTCTTGTCGCCGATTTCAGCGAGGGCGACGGCGCCGGTGGAGATCAGGAAGGCTTGGGACACGTATGGGGTTCCACGGGCCGATGTTGTGCGTGCGAGCGACGATCCACGGCGCGCCGGGCCCTGATGCGGCACGCTGTGAACCATCGGTCTCGCCAGGCCTAGGTGGCTGCGTCCGCCATGGCCGTACGGCCAAGTCTGTTGACGGACGCCTCCGTCACGATGCGCGCCGGGGGCGCGGGACATCGAGCGGAGCGGCTACTCCCCAATGAGCGGCGAATTCTAGCACGGCGCGTCGCGCGCGGGAAAGCGGACGGGCGGCGCGGTGCCTGGCGTCGGGGCGGGATCGGCATACGGCCATTGCCGGTGGTATGGCAGGCCCGCCAGGCGCGGCGGCGGATGCCGGCGCATGCCGGGACGAGCCCCCGGCAGGCCGTTACGCGGCGGGGCGGCGTGCTGCGCCGCGCTCGTGGACGAGGTTGCCGGCCGCATAGGTGCGGTACACCGCGCGGTCGTCGCCGAGCAGCGCGAACGCGAACAGCAATTCCTCGAGCGAATCCGCGCGCTTCGTACGGCGCGCGAGCAGCGGCGTGGCCTGCGGATCAAGCACGACGAAGTCGGCCTCGGTACGCGGCGCGAGCGTGCCGACCGTATCGGTGAGGTCGAGTGCCTGCGCGGCGCCGGCCGTCGCGAGCCAGAACATCCGCGTCGCGGTCAGGTGATGGCCCGACAGCCGCGCGACCTTGTGCGCTTCGTTCATCGTCTGCAGCATCGAGAACGACGTGCCGCCGCCGACGTCGGTCGCGAGCGTGACGGGCACGTCGTATTCACCGGCCTTGTCGAAATCGAACAGCCCGCTGCCGAGGAAGAAGTTCGACGTCGGGCAGTGCGCGACGACTGTGCGCGTCTCGGCCATCCGGCGGCGGTCCTCGTCGTCGAGGTGGATGCAGTGGCCGTACACCGCGCGCGGACGCAGCAGCCCGTAGCGGTCGTAGATGTCGAGATAGCTGCGATGGCCGGGGAACAGCTCGGCCACCCATTTCACCTCGTCGACGTTCTCCGCGACGTGGCTCTGCACGAACACGTCCGGATGGCGCCGCGCGAGTTCGCTGCACGCCTCGAGTTGCGCCTCGGTCGACGTGGGTGCGAAGCGCGGCGTGAGCGCGTACATCTGGCGGCCCTTGCCGTGCCAGCGGCCGATCAGCTCGGCGCTGTCGTCGTAACCCGATTGCGCGGTATCGCGCAGGAATTCGGGGCAGTTGCGGTCCATCAGCACCTTGCCCGCGATCATCCGCAGGTCGCGCGCGTCGCTCGCCGCGAACAGCGCATCGGCCGACTGCTTGTGCACCGTGCAGTAGACGAGCGCGCTCGTCGTGCCGCAGGCGAGCAGTTCGTCGACGAAGAAGTCGGCGACTTCGCGCGCATGCTCGGGATCGCCGAACTGGCGCTCGGTCGGGAACGTGTACTTGTCCAGCCACGGCAGCAGGCCCGGCGCCGGCGACGCGATCATGTCGGTCTGCGGATAGTGGATGTGCGTGTCGATGAAGCCGGGCACGATCAGCTTGTCGCGCAGGTCGTGGACGATCGCGTCGCGCGCGAGCGTCGCGGCGAGTTGCGCGTACGGGCCGGCCGCGACGACCTTGCCGTCGTCGACGATCAGGAGGCCGTCGGTCTCGTAGTTCGCGGCCTGGCTCGATTGGGCCGGGTCGCCGTTGAAGGTCAGCAGCTGGGAACGAAAAGCGGTTTGCGTCATGACGAATGGTCCTGCATCAAGGTAAGGCGAACAGAAGAAAACGAGCGACGCCGCGTGAGGGTGGGGCGGCGCTTCGCGAGCGGTTGCAGCACGCTGCGTGCGGTACGACCGGATGCGATTGCGCGGGCGAACGTGGCGGCCGAAGCCGCCAGCGAGTGGTTGCCGGCGGGCCTCGCAGCCGTTGCGCTCGCGACCGGTGCGGCAGCGAACCGAATGGCAAACCGCGACGGCAGACGCGCGCGAGCGACGACGAACGGCGCCGCCGCCGCGCGCTCACGCACGCGATCGTCCCGGCGCAAGGCCGGGCCGGTGGTCGCGAAGCGGATGCCGTTGCCGTGTTTCATCTGTCTAGCGTTCCTCGATGCCGGCCGTCACGCGGCTTGCCAGTACGCGTCGAGGCGCGCGTACAGTGCGTCGCGCTGCGCCGGTTCGATGAACGACGCCTCGAAGCCGTTGCGGATCACCGCATGGACTTCGGCATCCGTGAGTTGCAGCCCTTCGGCCGTCGCGAAGTAGTTTTCGTTGACGTAGCCGCCGAAATAGGCCGGATCGTCGGAGTTGATCGTCACCGCGACGCCGCGATCGAGCAGCGCCTTCAGCGTGTGCTTTGCCATGTCGTCGAACACGCACAGCTTGAGATTCGACAGCGGGCAGACGGTGAGCGCCGTGCGCGTTTTCGCGAGACGTTCGACCAGTGCCGCGTCCTCGATGCTGCGCACGCCATGGTCGATCCGGTCGACCTTCAGCACGTCGAGCGCTTCATAGATGTACGCGGGCGGGCCTTCCTCGCCTGCATGCGCGACGAGCTTCAGCCCGAGCGCACGCGCCTTCTCGAACACGCGTGCGAACTTGGTCGGCGGATGGCCGAGCTCGGACGAGTCGAGGCCCACGCCGATCAGGCGATGGCGATAGCGCTCGAACAGCGGCAGCGCGGATTCGAACGTCGCGAGCGCGTCCTCTTCGGACAGGTGGCGCAGGAAACACAGAATCAGCTTGCTCGACAGGCCGCGTTGTTCGGCATCGGCGAGTGCACGCTCGATGCCCGCGACGACCGTCTCGATCGGCACGCCACGCTCGGTGTGCGTCTGCGGATCGAAGAACAGCTCGGTGTGGACGACGTTGTCGGCGAGCGCGCGTTCGCAGTACGCGGCCGTCATGTCGTAGAAATCCTGCTCGGTCAGCAGCACGCTCGCGCCTGCGTAATAGATGTCGAGGAACGACTGCAGGTCGGTGAATGCGTACGCGGCGCGCAGCGCGTCGATCGAGTCGTACGCGAGCTTCACGCCGTTGCGCTGCGCGAGCGCAAAAATCAGTTCGGGCTCGAGCGAGCCTTCGATATGGATGTGCAGCTCCGCTTTCGGCGCGCGGGCAATCTTGTCCTTGAATGTCGGGGTCATGGCGTTGTTCTTGGTCGGTCAGTAGGTAGGGGAAGCCTGCGCTGCCGCATTCGCGTTCGCTTCGACGGCCTGCAGCAACTGCGCGGCCACCGAGATCGCGATCACTTCGGGCGCCTTGTCGATGATGCCTTCGACACCGATCGGGCAGCGCATCCGCGCGACCTGGGCCGGGTCGATGCCGATGGCTGCAAGGCGATGATCGAACTGCACGCGTTTCGCGTGCGAGCCGGTCATTCCGAAGTACGCATAGTCGCCGCGCCGCAGGATGCGCTCGGCCAGCACGAAATCGAGTGCGTGGTCGTGCGTCATCACGACGAAGTAGGACTGCGGCGGTGCTGCGTCGACCGCGTCGGCCGGGGCAGCGGCCGCTTCGATCGCGAGGTTGCCGATGCCGGCAAGTGCGTCGGCCGGCGGGAACACCGCATCGGGCCCGTCGATCCAGCGCACGTGGCACGGCAGCGTCGCCAGCACTTTCACGAGCGCGGTGCCGATGTGCCCGGCGCCGAACAGCACGACGGGGAACGCATACGGCGCGATCGTTTCGGTCATCAGCGACACGCCGCCGGTTTCCCACAGCAGGCAGTCGGCACGCGCGGCTTCCGATTCGGGCTCGCTCAACAGCGGCGCGCCCGGCGAGGGGCCGAATGATACGCTACGCACGGTCGCGGCGCCGGCCGCGACACGCTTCGCGAGCGACATGATCCAGCCGAGATCGCCCACATCGAGCCGCTCGAACGCGAGCACCACGGCGCCGCCGCAGCACTGGCCGAGGCTCGGGCCGAGCGCGAGCCGTTCGAGCCGGCGCGCGTGCGGCACATGCGCGCCATCCTTCAGCAGATGCCGCGCGATCTCGATCGCCTTCCATTCCAGATGACCGCCGCCGATTGTATGGCGGGCCATGTCGCGCGTGACGAGCATCTTGGTGCCGGCTTCGCGCGGCGCGGAGCCGTCGGTGTGCGCGACCGTCACGAGCACGGCCGCTTCGCCATGCGCGAGCAGTTGCTGCAGATCGCCGAGCCAGGCTTCCATCAGCACGCTCCGTTCGGGACGACGCGGCACGACACGCGGCGCGGGTTGGCGAGCGTGGCGGCAACGATGACGGACGGGAGCGGCGCGGGCCGGCCGCACGGCCGATGCGGTGCGGCGGCAGCGCATCGGCGGCGCGCGCGGACGGCACCGCCGGATGTGCGGACGCCATGAGGATGACGGATGCGGATGGTTTGCGTTGTCATGATGAATCCAGTCGACATTGCGGATCGGGCGCGCGTTACGCAGGGGTGGTGAGACCGCCTGGCCTCGCGCACGTAGATCGCCATCCAGTCACGAAGATAGCACCGCAAGGCGACGGGAACATCGCGCGGCGGTGATCCGGGCTATCAGGAGGCGATCATGTCGATCATAGGCCCGCCGCGTGTGATCGGGGCGCCGAGGCGTGCACATCGGGCCGAAACGCAGGCGTGGCGGGGCTGGGCGCGGAAGTCGCGCGATGTGCCGTTCGCCCGGAGATCCGGGCGGCGGCGGGGTAGGTGTTTACGCGGGGCCGCCCAGGTGCGGCCGGCCAGGCGGGGTCGCTCAGGTGCGGCTGGCCGGGCGGGGCTGTCCAGGCACGACCCGTAAGGCGCGGCCCGCCGGGTTGGTCCGGCGAGCGCCCCGGGGCCGGGCGGTCAACGGCCGGCGGTGTGCGGCCCAGGCGAACGGGTCGCGCGCAGGCCGGTTGAAACCGGCCGGTCAGGCCACGAGCTTGCGGCGATGGCGCCAGAGGCTCGCGACGACCGCGATCAGGATCACGGCGAAGCCGATCAGCGCCCAGCCGGGCAGCAGGATGCCGAAGATCGGCGGATAGACGGTCTCGCACAGCCCGGCGACCTTGAACATGCCGGGGAACCACTGCGCGGGCGGCAGGCTGTCGACGATCGGCTGCAGCGTGTCGAAGCCGCAGCTGAAGCCCGGATTCATCTGGATCGACAGATGCCGGGCGGCCGTGCCGACGCCGCCGGCCGCGGCGATCGCGATCAGCAGCTCGAGCACCCAGACGCCGCGCCAGTTGCGGATCCCGGCGGCCAGGAACGCGAAGATCCCGATCGCGCAGAAGAAGTAGCGCTGGATGATGCACAGCGGGCACGGATCTTCGTTCTTCACGTACTGCAGGTAGAGCGCACCGGCCAGCAGGGCGATGCACACCCATCCGAGCAGCATCAGCAGGCGGCGTTCGCGGCGGATTGCGAGCGTGTAGTCGTTCATGTCGGCGGGGTTCCTCGTGGGTCGATCCGGAAAACAATCGCGCGATTTTAGCGCGAACGGTCTGGCACGAAACTGACAGCGCGCGTGCGGCAACCTGCCGCACCGCGCGTCCTGTCCGCCGGCGGTCGGTTGGCCGCGGTCAGCGGATCGTGTTCAGCACGGCCTCGACCGCCTGGCCGATCGCGAGCAGCGCGTCGTCGCGATGCGGTGCGGCCGCGAGCATCAGGCCGACCGGTGCTGCGTCGCGCGGATGGCAGGGCAGCGACAGCGCGCACGCGTCGAGGAAGTTGAACGCGCTCGGGTTGCGCAGGATCAGCGCGTTGGTGCGCGTGAACGCGGCGTCGTCCGCTTCGAGTTCGGCGATGCGCGGCGGCACGACCGGCACCGTCGGCGCGACGAGCGCATCGAAGCGCGACCAGACCGTGTGGGCGGCTTCGTCGAGCATCGCCGTGCGCGCGGCGAGCAGGTCGAGATAGTCGGCAGCGCTCGCGGGTTCGCCCTTCAGGATCCGCGTGAGCACGCGCGGGTCGTACTGGTCGCGGTGCTGCGCGAGCAGCGGGCGATGCCACGCGTAGGCCTCGATCGGCGAGAAGCCGAAGCGGTTGATCTCCGGCAGCCGGTCGAGTGCGGGGAAGCGGACCTCCGTGACGATCGCGCCGGCGGCTTCGAGATGCTTGAGCGCGGCGTCGAGCGCGGCCGCGACGTCGGCATCGACGCCGTCGGTCACGTGGTTGGTCAGCACGCCGAGCCGCACGCCTTCGAGCGGCCGGGCGGCCGGCACGTGAGGTTCGAGGCCCGCGAGCATCCGGTCGACGAGCGCGCAGCAGGCGACCGTCAGGCCGATCGGGCCGAATGAGTCGAGCGTCGTTGACAGCGGCACGCCGCCTTGCTTCGGGATCCGGCTCGCGGTCGGCTTGAAGCCCGTCAGCCCGCACAGCGCGGCCGGAATGCGGATCGATCCGCCCGTGTCGGTGCCGAGCGCGACGGCGGCCATCCCGTCGGCGACGGACGCGGCCGCGCCGGACGACGAGCCGCCGGAAATCCGCGCGTCGCCCGGCACGTCGCGGTGGTACGGCGAGCGCGGATGGC
>NZ_JAAGPO010000192.1:0-19600 GCF_017104825.1 Burkholderia sp. Ac-20345
AGAGGCAGCGAAGCTGTAGGAGTAAGCACTGAACAATCTCGTGTGCGAGTGATTGACTAGTCCTACTTATCACATTCTTTTTTTTGTTATATACGCCCACTCCCCACAGAATTGCAAACGTATGATCACACTCTACCCCCACCGCACGTTCTACCTCCCTCCGACAGCGGTGCGAAACCGGTCTCGATCGTGCGCGGACCGCCGCGCGCGAGCTGCGAGCCGCGCCAAAGCGATGGATGAAGGGATTCGGGAGAAATGGAGGATGCGAGCATGACGCCACCCACAACTGTATGGATATACAGTATATGGCAATGCGCTCGCGTCGCACAGCACCGGTGCGAAACCGGTTTTCGTCAGAGGAAAAACGACGGGAAAGCCGGCGCGGCCGTCATGTTACGCCACGCCGGAGCGGGCGTGGCCGGATCGTGCCTGCACGCCGCCCCGCGAGCCAACCGGCACGATGCGGTCCCCCGCATCGCGCCGGTCCGCCGGCTGCCCGTCAGCCGAGCAGCAACGCGTCGTCGTCGAGCTGCTCGTGACGCACCTTCTCGAACATCTGCAGCAGGTCCGGCACGTCGAGCCCCTTGCGCGCGTCGCCCGACACGTCGAGCACGACCTGCCCCTGGTGCAGCATCACCGTGCGGTCACCGTAGTCGAGCGCCTGCCGCATGCTGTGCGTGACCATCATCGTCGTCAGCTTGCTCTCGGCGACGATGCGCGCGGTCAGCTCCAGCACGAACGCGGCCGTCTTCGGATCGAGCGCGGCCGTGTGCTCGTCGAGCAGCAGGATCCGCGACGGCCGCAGCGACGCCATCAACAGGCTCACCGCCTGCCGCTGGCCGCCCGACAGCAGCCCGATCCGGTCGGTCAGCCGGTTCTCGAGGCCGAGGTTCAGGAGCCGCAGCTTGTCGCGGAACAGCTCGCGCGACGGCCGGTCGAGCGCGGCCCGGAAGCCGCGCCGCGCACCGCGCGCCATCGCGAGCGCCATGTTCTCCTCGATCGTCAGCGCCTCGCAGGTGCCGGCCATCGGATCCTGGAACACGCGCGCGACGAGGTGCGCGCGATCCCACGCGGCCTTGCGCGTGACGTCCGTGCCGTCGATCGAGATGCGTCCCGCATCGACGGCCTGGTCGCCGCTGACCGCATTGAGGAAGGTCGACTTGCCGGCGCCGTTCGAGCCGATCACCGCGACGAACTGGCCGTCGGGAATCTCGAGCGACAGCCCGCGCAGCGCGCGCGTCTCGATCGGCGTGCCGGGATTGAACGTGAGTTTCAGGTCTTGTGCGGACAGCATGTCAGGCCCCTCCGTTCTTGCGCGCGAACAGCTTCTTGCGCGTCGCCGGCAGCACCAGCGCGATCGTGACGAGCGCGGCCGTCACGAGGTTCAGATCCTGCGCCTTCAGCCCGATGAATTCGCTGTTGAGCGCAAGCGCGATGAAGAAGCGGTAGACGATCGCGCCGAGCACGACGGCGAGCGTCGTCAGCACGAGCCGGCGCGCCGGCAGCAGCGTTTCGCCGATGATCACCGCGGCCAGCCCGATCACGATCGTGCCGATCCCCATCGAGATATCCGCGCCGCCCTGCGTCTGCGCGAACAACGCGCCGGCGAGTGCGACGAGCGCGTTCGACAGCGCCATCCCCGCGAGCGTCGCGCGGCCGGTCGCGATGCCTTGCGCACGCGCCATCCGCGGGTTCGCGCCGGTCGCGCGCATCGCGAGGCCGAGCTGCGACGAGAAGAACCAGTCGAGGCCCAGCTTCGCGACCACGACGACGATCGCGAGCAGCGCCGGGCGCAGCACGTAGTCGGGCATCCAGTCGGGCTGCAGCACGGTGAAGAGGGTCGGCTCGGTGATGAGCGGCACGTTCGGCCGGCCCATGATCCGCAGGTTCACCGAATAGAGCGCGATCATCATCAGGATACTGGCGAGTAGGTCCATGATCTTCAGGCGCACGTTGAGCCAGCCGGTGATAAAGCCGGCCGCCGCGCCCGCGACGATCGCGATGCAGGTCGAGCTGAACGGGTCGTAGCCGGCGGAGATCAGCGTCGCGGCGACGGCGCCGCCGAGCGGAAAGCTGCCGTCGACGGTGAGGTCGGGGAAGTTGAGGATGCGAAACGAGATCAGCACCCCGAGGGCGACGAGACTGAAGATCAGGCCGATCTCCAGCGCGCCCAGAAACGAGAACAGAGACATGATGGGGAAATCCTGTTGCTTCCCGGCCGGACGTGTACGGCCGGGCGAAGCGAACGGGCGGCCCCGGGTGGGAGCCGCCCGTCCGGCGGTGTCGTTCAGGCCCGGATCGGGCCCGCAAGCGCAGCGGTCGGGCCGCGGCTTACTTGATGACCGTCTTCGCGTCCTTGAGCAGATCCGGCGACAGCGTCACGCCCTGCTTCGCGGCCGCGCCCGTGTTCGCGAACAACTCGAGGTTGCTGCTCGTTTCCGACGCGATCGCACCCGGCTTCTCGCCCTTCAGGATGCGCGCGACGACCTTGCCCGTCTGGCGGCCGAGGTCGCCGTAGTTGATGCCGAGCGCCGCGATGCCGCCGCGCTTCACGCTGTCGGTGTCACCGGCGACGAGCGGGATCTTCGCTTCGTTCGCAACCTTCACGAGCGCTTCGTACGCGGACACGACGTTGTTGTCGGTGTTCGTGTAGATCACGTCGACCTTGCCGATCAGACTCTTCGCGGCCGGGCCGATGTCGACGGTACGCGGCGCGGCCGCTTCCTTGAGCGTCATCCCCTGCTTCGCGAGGATCGCCTTGAGCTCCTTCACGACGACGACCGAGTTCGCCTCGCCCGGGTTGTAGACCATGCCGACCGTCTTCGCATTCGGCACGACGCGCTTGATCAGCGCGACCTGGCGATCGAGCGGCAGCTTGTCGGACACGCCCGTCACGTTGGTGCCCGACGGGCCCCAGCCCTTCACGAGCTGCGCGGCGACCGGATCGGTGACGCCCGAATAGACGACCGGCACGCTCTTCGTCGATGCAACCACCGCCTGCGCGGCCGGCGTCGCGATCGCGACGATCACGTCGGGCTGGTCACCGACGAACTTGCGCGCGATCTGCGCGGCCGTGCCCGTGTTGCCCTGCGCGCTCTGGTATTCCCACTTGAGCTTGTCGTCGCCGTAACCTTCCGCCTTCAGCTCGGCGCGCACGCCGTCGCGGATCGCATCGAGCGCCGGGTGATCGACGATCGACAGCACCTTGACGGTCTGTGCGTGCGCGGCACCTGCCAGCGCGAGTGCGGCCACGCCGGCCGTGATCGAACGGATCGCGAAAGTCTTGAAACGCTTCATGGGTGTGTCTCCCCCGTATTGTGTCGGTTCTGGATGATGGATTCCCGCCGCCGTCGGGCGGGCGCCGCCATGCGTACGACGCAGTGGCAGCCGGCCCGCGCACGCTCCGGGAAAGCGTGCAGCGGCGAACGCACGAGGATACCATTTCCGCAGACCACCGCCTGACTCCGCGCTTTCGCATCACACCCCGAATCGCAGCGCCCGCGAACGCGCGTGAAGCCCAGCCGGCGGCGGTTCCCGCCGGCCCCGGCGCAACGCGTCAGCCGCGCTCGCGGCTTTACGTTATGCTGTCGGCCGACCCAGTCCACGCCATCGGAGGGCACATGAAACGGGGGATCCGAGCCATCGCATTCGCGACCGTCGCGCTGGCGCTGCCGGGTGCGGCGTTCGCGCTGACCGACGGCAGTGCGCAATACGACGACTGCATGCTCAATGCGCTGCGCGAAAGCCGCAACGGTGCGGCGGCCCAGTTGATCCAGCGCTCGTGCGACGCGCTGTATCGCAACAACGCGATGCTGCTGCCGCGCGAGCGGCGCTTTCACGAGTGCGTCGTGCAGTCGCTGCCGGGCGTGCGCGACAACTATGCGATCCAGCAGATCATGTCGATCTGCTCACGGCGCGGCGAGATGTGAGGGTGCGGCGCGCGCCTGTTAACTGAAGAGCCAGCGCCCTGCTTTAGCCGAAACGATCAACATGCGGACGTTCAGGTCCGGAACCCGATGAATTACTCTCTTCTTGAACGGGTTGATCAAGTCAAGCAACGAGGAATCGTCTTCCGGATAATATTTTTTAATGTCGAATCCGCTCATGTCGACATTAAATTCCTCCGAGTACTCCTTCATCACCTCTTCGACCTCAGCCGCATCAAAACCCAGATCAACATCCAGATCTGTGTTCTCAGTTATACCCCTACCTCCTGACAACAGATAAAACCCGGATTTCCCCCTCACAAAATCGATTACCTGGCGATCGATATCTACCATATTCTGTCGCCCTCTCTCGCAACTCTGTTGTAGTGACTCACCGCCTTGTAAGTAATGGTTAGAACGTCACTCGCGAGAACTCCCCATCCGATCACAGGTATTGTTCTTCCCACAAAGGTTCCGACATTTCTCACCACTCTGACTTTCAGGTCCCTTACCGGCCCTCCGACCAGCGTAGGCAACTGAAGGCCAAACGGGAATTGCATTTTTCGAAAAACCCTTCTCGAATATTGGCTTGCATACGATGTCCCCCTTATCGCTCCACCGGGTTTCATTCGGGTCGGCAAATTGTTCCTACCAAGCAAAATCATGCCAACGGATACCGCATCATCGATGCCCAGTTGATTCATCGTTTCGTCAACCATGATCCAGAAAAATAGCTCCCCGGCAGTCAGATTCGCCATCCCATAATAGTAGTAAACTCCGCCCGACTTGTCGGCAGCGCCCATTCGTCGTCCTCGCGAGTGATTATTTGAAGTGCCTTTTCAGTCTAACGAAGAGACGCGACCGGGACACAAACACATTCCCGCCGATCCACTGAAAATTCATGTCGCGACGATCGTGCAATCTCCTTGGAGGTCGTTATTATTTGGCTCGAGTGAGCAACGACGGGGCTCGGCGGGATGCCGGGGAGGGAAAGCGTATACCGATTCCGCGTTCGACCAGCGGCACGATGAACCGACTCCAACGTGACATACCGTTACGGAACCGTGCTGATCGATAAGCGCAAATGCAGTGAGCGATCTTCACATCGCCTGCGCACCTCGCAAGCACGTCAGAGCCACGCTGCCAACGCATGCGCAGCAGCAACAGAACACCACCCATCACACATAAAAAAAGGCCTGCACGTGCAGGCCTTCGTTCGGTCATCCGATCGCGTTCAGAACGACGCGACCATCGAGCCCTTGAACTGCTTCTTGATGAATTCCCGCACTTCCGGCGACTGGTATGCCTTGACCAGCTTCTTCACCCACGGCTGGTCCTTGTCCTTCGCGCGCACGGCGATCAGGTTCGCGTACGGGCTCGTCAGCGCTTCGAGCGCGATCGCGTCCTTGGTCGGCTGCAGGTTCGCGGCGAGCGCGTAATTGGTGTTGATCACGGCCGCGTCGACATCCGACAGCACACGCGGCAGTTGCGCGGCGTCGAGTTCGGAGATCTTCAGTTTCTTCGGGTTCTCGGCGATGTCGAGCACCGTCGCGTTGTTGCCGCCCGTGCCTGCGCCCGCCTTCAGCTTGATCACGCCTTGCGTCTGCAGCAGCAGCAGCGCGCGGTTCTCGTTCGACGGATCATTCGGCACCGCCAGCTTCGCGCCTTGCGGCAGGTCCTTCAGCGCCTTGAACTTCTTCGAGTACACGCCAATCGGCGAGATGTAGGTCAGGCCCGCGCTCACGATCTTGTAGCCGCGCTGCTTCACCTGGCTGTCGAGGTAGGGCTGGTGCTGGAAGCTGTTCGCGTCGAGGTCGCCCGAGTCGAGCGCCGCGTTCGGCTGCACGTAGTCGTTGAACTCGATGACCTTCACGTTCAGGCCTTCCTTCTCCTTCGCGACCTTCTGCACGAGCTGCCACACTTCCGAATCCGGGCCGGCAACCGTGCCGACCTTGATCACCTTGTCTTCGGCGTGCGCGCCTGCCGACAGCGTCAGCGCTGCACCGGTGGCCAGCACGGAAAATACCTTCAGGAGACTGCGACGCTTCATCTGTTTCTCGCTTGCTTGCTTACTAAAAATGGGGCGCGATACGGGTATGCCCCGACTCGCAGGAAGGGGCAAATGGTGTCACAGGATCGGCGCGAAGTGAAATACATCCCGCTCATATGGGTATGCACTGCAGCGGTGCTCGCGGCAGCTGCGCGGCTCGGCCGTTAGTTGCGTTTATGCGAGTCGCGCATCAGCCTGGGCGCGTTACGCCACCGCCGCCTGGTCCGCCGCCTTCGTTTCGAAGGCACGCTCGCCCACCTGCCCGCCGACCCGGAACGCGCCGACTGCATCGCGCAGCCGCGCGGCCTGTTCCTGCAGCGACGCGGCGGCAGCGGCGGCCTCCTCGACGAGCGCCGCGTTCTGCTGCGTCACCTGATCCATCTGCGTGACCGCGCGCCCGACCTGCGTGATGCCGCTCGCCTGCTCCTCGGACGCCGCCGCGATCTCGCCCATGATGTCGGTCACGCGTGCAACGGCCTGCAGGATCTCGCCCATCGTCGTGCCGGCCTGGCCGACCAGCGTCGACCCGTTGCGCACGCGCTCGACCGAGTCGACGATCAGCTCGCGGATCTCCTTCGACGCCGTCGCGCTGCGCTGCGCGAGCGAGCGCACTTCGCCCGCGACCACCGCGAAGCCGCGGCCCTGCTCGCCGGCGCGCGCGGCTTCGACCGCCGCGTTCAGCGCGAGGATGTTGGTCTGGAATGCGATGCCCTCGATCACGCCGATGATGTCGGCGATCTTGCGCGAGCTGTCGTCGATCTCGCCCATCGTGCCGATCACGCGGTTCACGACGTCGCTCCCGGTACGCGCGATCTCCGATGCGCTGTTCGCGAGCCCGCTCGCCTGCCGCGCGTTGTCGGCGTTCTGCTTCACCGTCGCGGTCAGCTGCTCCATGCTCGCGGCGGTTTCTTCCAGCGACGCGGCCTGCTCCTCGGTGCGCTGCGACAGGTCGTCGTTGCCGGCCGAGATCTGGCGGCTCGCCGACGCGATCGATCCGGCCGACTGGCGAATCCCGCCGATCGTCGCCTGCAGCCGCGCCTGCATGTCGTGCATCGCGGCCATCATGCTCGTGCGGTCGCCCGCACGCACGGGCACCGGCTGCGTCAGGTCGCCCTGCGCGATGCGCGTCGCGAGCGCGGCCGCTTCGTCGGGCTCGCCGCCGAGGCTGCTGCGCACGTTGCGGATGATCACCAGCATCGCCGCGCTGATCACGAAGCCGATCACGAACACGACCGCGAGGTGGCCGAGCAGCGTCCGGTAGTAGATGGTGTCGATGTCCTTCAGGAAGACGCCGCTCGAGATGTTCCAGTCCCACGGCGTAAAGCGCGTGACGTAGCTGATCTTCGGCACGGCGGTCTCGCTGTGCGGCAGGCGCCCGCGGTACTCGGCGAAGCCGCTGCCGGTTTCCTTCGCGGCGTTCAGGATCGTGACGAACAGCGGCTTGCCGTCCGGGTCAAGATAGTCGCCGACCTGCGTGCCGACCAGCTTCGGCAGCGTCGGATGCATCAGCACGACGGGCTTCGAGTCCATCACGAACACGTAGCCCGCATCGCCATAGCGCATCGCGGCCAGGCTCGCGAGCGCGTCGCGCTTCGCATCGGCCTCGGGCAGCGTGCCGCTCTGCGCGAGCGTGTGATACGCCTTCACGATGCCGGCCGCCGAATCGACGAGATTCGCGATGCCTGCCTTGCGTTCGGCGAGCATCGTCGCGCGCGTTTCGTACGCGCTCCATGCGCCGACGCCCAGGAGACCGATCCATACCAGCGCAAGCGCGAGCCACAGCTTGCGGTTCAAACTCATTCTGCTCATCTGCGTGCCTTTGTCGATGTCGATGCGCACGCTGCGCGCGAACGGCCTGCCGCGCGCAAACGCTTGCCCATTTATTTACGGCACCGAGGCTTACAACTTGAATACGAGCAGACGCGGCGAACCGGCGCCCGGCATGCCGCCCGCGCACCGCCCCGCACCGCGCCCGCCGGCACGACAGCCCGCATCCGCTGTGCTAAAAAGACCGGCTAGCCGGCACACGAGGAGCCGGCACCATTCCGGGGGCCATCCATGTACGTCATCGACATCCACTACACCGCATCGCTCGAGCGCATCGACGACGCGCTCGAACGCCATCGCGCATTCCTGCAGCCGCAGTTCGACAAGGGCATCTTCATCGCGGCCGGGCCGAAGGTGCCGCGCGAAGGCGGCGTGATCCTCGCGGCCCGCATCGATCGCGACGAGCTGGACGCGATCCTGAAGACCGATCCGTTCGTCACCGAGGGGCTCGCCACGTATCGCGTGACGGAATTCCGGATCACGCGTGCCGCATCCGGCTTCAACGTGCCCGCGCTGCCCTGACGCGACACCTGCGCGACATCTGCGCGATACGTGCGCAAGCCGACACGCCGCTCGACAGGCGGCGCAGGCAAACAACGAAGAGAGAGGGAAAGCGTGACGGCGCGCGGCGGCCGTCACGTGATCGCCGGGCCGGGCGCCCGGCGGCTGCCGGTCAGTCGACCAGCAGCTTCAGGTCGTGGACCCACGGGCCGGGGCCCTGGCCGTCGCGCACGAACAGGCGCAGCTTGCCGTCGCGGTCGAACACGTAGCTCGCGGCCGTGTGATCCATCGTGTAGCTGCCGGGCGTCTTGCCGGGCACCTTCGCGTAGTACACGCGGAAATCCTTCGTGACCTTCTTCAGTGCCGCTTCGTCAGCCGGCCGCAGGCCGATGAACGACGGATCGAACGCGGGCACGTACTGGCCGAGCAGCGCCGGCGTGTCACGCTCCGGGTCGACGGTGACGAACAGCACCTGCACGCGCTTCGCGGCATCGGGCCCGAGCTGCTTCAGCGCTTCGGACAATTCGGCCATCGTCGTCGGGCATACGTCCGGACAGTGCGTATAGCCGAAGAACATCACGACGGCACGGCCCTTGAAGTCGGCGAGCGTGCGCACCTTGCCGGCCGTATCGGGCAGCGAGAAGTCGCTGCCGAACTGCGTGTTGCCGGTGATGTCGAGATTCTGGAATTTCGGCGCGTTGTCGCATCCGGCGAGCAGCAGCGCTGCCGTGAATGCGCATGCGAGCATCCAGCCTTGGCGCGCGCGGCGCCCGAACCTTGATTGGAGCATTGCGTTCAAACCGTGCGGTTACACGCCGAGCAGCGGGCGTGCATAGTGATCGACGAGCAGCGCGGCAAACAGCAGCGACAGGTAGACGATCGAGTAGCGGAAGGCCTTGCGGGCGAGTTCGTCCGAATAGTCGCGATGGATCTTCCACGCATACGCAAGGAACACCGCGCCGAGCAGCACCGCGCTCGTCAGGTAGACGGCCCCGCTCATCCCGGAGATGAACGGCATCAGCGTGACCGCGAACAGGATCACCGTGTACAGCAGGATGTGCAGCCGCGTGAACTTCTCGCCGTGCGTGACGGGCAGCATCGGCAGCCCCGCGTTCTCGTAATCCTTGCGGCGATAGAGCGCGAGCACCCAGAAATGCGGCGGCGTCCACACGAAGATGATCAGCACGAGGATCCACGCGTCGCCCGGCACCGCGCCGGTGACCGCGGCCCAGCCGAGCGCCGGCGGCATCGCACCCGACGCGCCGCCGATCACGATGTTCTGCGGCGTCATCGGCTTGAGCAGCAGCGTGTAGATCACGGCGTAGCCGACGAAGGTGGCGATCGTCAGCCACATCGTCAGCGGGTTCGTGAAGGTATAGAGCGTCCATGCGCCGACGCTGCCGAGCACGGCCGAGAACACCAGGATTTGCGGGGTCGTGATCTCGCCGCGCGCGGACGGGCGCCACGCGGTGCGACGCATCATCGCGTCGATCTTCTGTTCGACGAGGCAATTGATCGCGAACGCGGCGCCGGCCAGCAGCCAGATACCGACCGTACCGCCGATCAGCACGTGCCACGGCACCATGCCCGGCGTCGCGAGGAACATGCCGATCACCGCGCAGAACACCGCGAGCTGCGTGACACGCGGCTTCGTCAGCGCCATGTATTGCGAAAACCGGCTACCGGGCGATTGGGAGAGGGTGCTTTGCATGGGGGCGGTCACGCCGGGGCGGCGTCGCGCGCAGGCTGCGCGACACGGCCGGGGCGGCTTGAAAGGATGCGAAAGTTTAACATGACGACGAGCAGCAGCAGGATCGCGGCCCCGCCGTTGTGCGCAACGGCAACCGGCAGCGGCCACTGCAGCACGATGTTGGTCAGGCCCGTCACGAACTGCAGCAGGACGACCAGCAGCACGCCGTTCGCGGGCCGCCGCAGCGATTCGAAGCGGCGCATCTTCAGTGCGAACGCGACCAGGTACGCGACCACGACGAACGCGAACGTGCGGTGCGTCCAGTGGATCGCGACCAGTGCGTCCTGCGTGATCGCGTCGCCGTCCTTCGTCATCCCGAGCGCGCGCCACAGGTGGAAGCCGTGCTGGAAGTCCATCGGCGGAATCCACTGGCCGTTGCAGGTCGGGAAGTCGGTGCACGCGAGCACCGCGTAGTTGGTGCTCACCCAGCCGCCGAGCGCGATCTGCACGACCAGCAGCACGAGCGCCGCGAGCGCGGCCGCGCGATAGCGGCCGGCTTCCGGGTCATACGACGGCAGCGGTGTCTGCCGCGCCGCGAGCCAGCCGAGCGTGCCGAGCAGCATGAGGCCGAGCAGCAGGTGGATGGTGACGATCACCGGCTGCAGCTTCATCGTGACCGTCCACGCGCCGAACGCGCCCTGCACGAGGATCAGCAGCAGCAGGCTCGTCGGCCACCACGGCGACACGTGCAGCGGGCGGCGGCGCAGCCGCGCGGACCACGCGATCACGACCTGCGCGATGATCAGCACGCCGATCGCCATCGCGAAATAGCGGTGGATCATCTCGATCCACGCCTTCGACATGCTGACGGGGCCCGTCGGCATCGCCTGGTGCGCGGCCGTGATCGCGGCGTGCGCGATGAACGGCGACGACGTGCCGTAGCAGCCGGGCCAGTCCGGGCAGCCGAGCCCCGAATCGGTCAGCCGCGTGAAGCCGCCGAACATCACCAGGTCGAGCGTCAGGAAGGTGGTGATCCACACCAGCTTGCGAAACTTGTTGTCGTCGGCCTTCACCCACACGTACGACAGCGGCAGCAGCGCGATGCAGAAGCCGATCAGGCCGAGTTGCAGTAGATACGCCATCGGTTCATTGCCTCTCGTATTGCCTTAGCCGATGCTCGACCACTTCAGCAGCTTCGTCACGTCCGCCTTGATCTTGCCGGGATTCGGATCCTTCGGGAAACGCATCATCAGGTTGCCGTTCGGATCGACCATGTAGATGTGGTCGCTGTCCTTCGTGCCGGCGTCGGCCGGCAGCCACGCGGCCACCGCGGCCGGGTCGGCGACGAGCCGGCGCGTGTCGGGATACGCATCCAGCACCTTCTGCGGCATCGCGCCCGCATCGCTGCGCAGCCACACCATCGTGAGCCGGTGCCGCTCGCCCGCCTGCGTGACGCGGATCTGGCGCATGAAATAGAGCTTCTTCGCGCAGGCTTCGTCGCACGCGCTGCTGTCGGTCATCACGAACAGCCACACACCGCGCAGCGACGACAGCGGCACGGTCTTGCCGGTTTCGTCGGTCACCTGCAGATCCGCGGGGATCGGGCGCTGCGGCTCGATCAGCGTGCCGTAGTTGGTCGAGCCGCCTTTCGGCTTGATCACGTAATAGGTGAAGTACGACGCGATCATCGGTGCGGCGCACACGAGACCCAGCAGCACGAGCATCCAGCGGCCGCGCTTGCGGGCCGCCGGCGACATCGGCGCAGCGGCCGAACCCTGACGGGGAGATTGCATGGACAAATCAGACCTCTCGAAACGAACCCGCGGCGCCAGCGCCGCGTCCTGGCATGGCGCTCACGCGCCGGCCGACTTCTTCGCCGCACGCCGCGCGGCGTACAGGCCGAAGCCGAGCGCGGCCGCCGCCATCGCCCACCACTGAAACATGTAACCGTAATTGCGCTCGACGCCGGTCGTCGCCGCCGGCCAGTCGCGCACGAGCTTGTCGCCGTCGTCGCTCGTCTGCTGGATCACGAACGGCTGCAGCGGCAGCCCCGTTTCCTTCGCATACGCGGCGACGTCCAGGTTCTGCCGGATCTTCTGGTGCACCGCCGACCCGCCTTCGCCGAGCTCGAACGCACGCGACGCGTCGGCGCGCGCGATGCCGACGATCTCGACGTCGCCCGCGGGTGTCGCGAACGGCTCGATCGCCGTGCGATCGGCGATATTGCGCGGCAGCCAGCCTCGGTTCACGAGCACCACGCCGCCGCCCGTGAGTTTAAACGGCATCACGACGTAAAAACCCGGCTGGTCGTTATACGGCCGATTGTCGAGGAACACGGCTTGCCCGGGCAGGAAACGGCCCGTCGCACGCACGCGATGGAACTCGATCGACGCGAGCGGGATCGGCTGCGCGCCGACGTCGACGGGCACCGCCTGCTCGTAGCGCTCGATGCTCGCCTGCAGCGCTTCCTTCTGGTGCGCGCGGTCGCGCTGCCAGAAACCGAGACGGATCGTGACCGCGACGACGACGAGAATCAGCAGCGCAGGCAGCCAGCGAATCTTCATCATGCGGCCCGCCCGGCACGTGCCGGAAAGCGAAGTGCGATAATTATCCCCTTCCTTTCGAATTGCCGTCGTCCGGTTCGTGTCATGCACATACTCGTTCCCATCGCCTTCGTCCTCATCATTGCCAGCATGGGCTCAGCGCTCTACTTCATGATGCACGACCGGGGCCACACGAAACGCATGGTCTGGTCGCTCGCCACCCGCGTCGGGCTGTCGGTGTCGCTGTTCCTGCTCATCCTGATCGCGAACTGGATGGGCTGGATCCATTCGACCGGCCTGCCGATCGGGCGTTGATCCGTTTGCCGCCGCGGCCGCTGTGACATTTCGCCGCACGGCCACGGCACCAAGCAAAAGCGCCGCCTGACTGAGTCGCGGCGGCGCCCGGGTGGTGAAGGCCGGCAGTCACGCTGCCCGGCCGACCCAATGAAAACGGCCCGCGCATTGCTGCGCGGGCCGTTGTTCCATTTACAGCCAGTAGACGACGACGTACAGGCCGAGCCAGACGACGTCGACGAAGTGCCAGTACCACGCGGCGCCTTCGAATGCGAAGTGGTGATCAGCCGTAAAGTGGCCGCGGATCATCCGCACCAGCACCACCGCGAGCATCGTGCCGCCCAGGAACACGTGGAAGCCGTGGAAGCCCGTCAGCAGGAAGAACGTCGAACCGTACACGCCCGAGTTCAGCGTCAGGTTCAGTTCGTTGTACGCGTGGTAGTACTCGAAGCCCTGCAGGAACAGGAAGCAGATACCGAACGCGAGCGTCGCGGCCATCCAGGCGATCGCCTTCTTGCGATGATCGTCACGCAGCGCGTGGTGCGAGATCGTCAGCGTCACGCCCGACGACAGCAGGAATGCGGTGTTCAGCGTCGGGATCGGCCACGGGCCCATCGTCTTGAAGTGACCGGCGAGCGCGGCAGGGCCTTCGTTCGGCCACACGGCGGAGAAATCCGGCCAGATCAGCTTGTAGTCGAGGCTGCCGAGCTGGTGCAACGCGATTTCACGCGCATAGAACAGCGCGCCGAAGAACGCGCCGAAGAACATGACTTCCGAGAAGATGAACCAGCTCATGCTCCAGCGGTACGACTTGTCGACGTTCTTGCCGTAATGACCGCCCTCCGATTCGGCGATCGCGTCGCCGAACCAGTGATACAGCGTGAAGAGCAACCAAAGCAGGCCGAGCAGCGCCGTAAACGGCGCCCAGTCGTGACCGTTGATCCACAGCGCCGCCGATCCGAGCATGACCAGCAGGCCGATGGCCGCACTGATCGGATGGTGCGACGGATGCGGCACGAAATAGTACGGGGTCTGGTTTTGACCGCTCATGCTTGATTCTCCACTTCAGTCCAATTTGTTTACCGGAAACCGCTCCGGCTTTATTTCTTGCGCGGCGTGACCACCACCGCTCCTTCCTGCACGCGCCGCCGTGGCGCCGCGCACTGCATTCTTCTTTCGTGGCCGCGGGCTTCAGCCCACGACGGCACGCACGATCAGGATCAGCACGCCGATGAACAAACCGGCCGCCAGCAACGCGACGATCAGCACGTGCAGCGGATTCAGCTGCGTCGCGTCGGCCTCCAGGTCGCGCCGCTTGCGCACCCCGAAGAACGACCACAGCACCGCTTTCAGCGCCTGGCCGAACGACCCGCCCCGCTTGCCCTCCGTCATCGCCCCGCCTCCGTCGTCATGCGTCCGGCTTCGCCGCGCCCTGCGCCGCGGTCTTGCCCGGCGCGGGCGCCGGCGTGGCCGGCGTATTCAGCTCGAAGAACGTGTACGACAGCGTGATCGTCTTCACGTCCTTCGGCAGTTTCGGATCGATCACGAACACCACCGGCATCTTGCGCGATTCGTTCGCGGCCAGCGTCTGCTGCGTAAAGCAAAAGCACTCGATCTTCTTGAAGAACTCCGTCGCCTGCTTCGGCGCGTAGCTCGGAATCGCCTGCGCAACGACCGGCCGGCCCTGCCCGTTCGTCACGTCGTACACGATCGTCGTCAGCTCGCCCGGATGCACGTCGAGGCTGTTGTGCTCCGGCTTGAAACCGAGCGGCCCGCGCGCATTCGCATCGAACTCGACCGACACCGTGCGGCTGGTGTCGACCTGCGAGTTCTTCACCTCGCGCTCACTGACATCGCGCTGCACCAGGTTGTTGATACCGGTGATCTGGCAGATTGCCCGATACATCGGGATCAGCGCGAAGCCGAAACCGAACATCAGCCCGGCCACGACGAAGAGCTTCACCAGCATCGAACGATTGAACGCCCGATCGACGGCGCCCTCTTCCGGCTTCGACATACGACAACTTCCTCGCTACTGCGTCTGTTGCTGCATCAGTGAGTGGACAGCCACCACTGCTTGATCACGACACCCATAAAAAAGACGGCGGCGATGACGAGCAGGATGAGGCCGAGCCGCTTGTTGCCCGCGCGAATCTGCTCGGGCGTTCGTCTTTGTTGTGGATTCCGGTTCATCTGAAACTTCGCTGAAACTTCAATTCGGCGCCCGCCGCGCCTGCCTGCGCGGCAGGCAGCGGCGGAACGCACTGTGAAACTTACTCGACGTGCGGCGGTTGCTCGAACGTGTGGAAGGGAGCCGGGCTCGGCACCGTCCACTCGAGACCCTCCGCGCCATCCCACGGCTTGTCCGACGCCTTTTCCAGCTCGCCGCCGCCACGGTAGGCCGGCAGCGCGACCGCGAACAGGAAGTACACCTGCGCGAGGCCGAAGCCGAATGCGCCGATCGTCGCCACCTGGTTGAAGTCCGTGAACTGCGCCGGGTAGTCCGCATAGCGACGCGGCATGCCTGCGAGACCGACGAAGTGCATCGGGAAGAACGTCAGGTTGAAGAAGATCATCGACGCCCAGAAGTGGATCTTGCCGCGCGTCTCGTTGTACATCCAGCCCGTCCACTTCGGCGCCCAGTAGTACCAGCCCGAGAACAGCGCGAACAATGAGCCGGCCACGAGCACGTAGTGGAAGTGCGCCACCACGAAGTAGGTACCGTGATACTGGATGTCGAGCGGCGCCATCGCGAGCATCAGGCCCGTGAGACCACCGAAGGTGAACACGAACAGGAAGCCGATCGCGAACAGCATCGGGGTTTCGAACGTCATCGAGCCGCGCCACATCGTCGCGAGCCAGTTGAACACCTTCACGCCCGTCGGCACCGCGATCAGCATCGTCGCGTACATGAAGAACAGCTGGCCGGTGACCGGCATGCCCGTTGCGAACATGTGGTGCGCCCAGACCATGAACGACAGGATCGCGATCGAAGCCGTCGCGTACACCATCGAGCTATAGCCGAACAGCGTCTTGCGTGCGAACGCCGGGATCACCTGCGACACGATCCCGAACGCCGGCAGAATCATGATGTACACCTCGGGGTGGCCGAAGAACCAGAAGATGTGCTGGTACATCACCGGATCGCCGCCGCCTGCCGCGTTGAAGAACGACGTGCCGAAGTGGCGGTCGAACAGCACCATCGTGATCGCGCCTGCCAGAACCGGCATCACCGCGATCAGCAGGTAAGCCGTGATCAGCCACGTCCATGCGAACATCGGCATCTTCATCAGCGTCATGCCCGGTGCGCGCATGTTCAGGATCGTCACGACGATGTTGATCCCGCCCATGATCGACGACGCGCCCATGATGTGGACCGCGAAGATCGCGAAGTCCATGCCCGGGCCCATCTGCGTCGACAGCGGTGCGTACAGCGTCCAGCCGGCGGCCGTCGCGCCACCCGGCGCGAAGAACGAACCGACCAGCAGCACGGCCGCGACCGGCAGCAGCCAGAAGCTGAAGTTGTTCATCCGCGCGAACGCCATGTCGGACGCGCCGATCTGCAGCGGAATCATCCAGTTCGCGAAGCCGACGAACGCCGGCATGATCGCGCCGAACACCATGATCAGGCCGTGCATCGTCGTGAGTTCGTTGAAGAACTCCGGACGCATGATCTGCAGGCCCGGCTCGAACAGCTCGGCCCGGATGGCGAGCGCCATCACGCCGCCCGACAGGAACATGATGAACGAGAACAACAGGTACAGCGTACCGATGTCCTTGTGGTTGGTGGCGAACAGCCAGCGCCGCCAGCCGTGCGGCATTTCGTGCGCGTGGTCGTCGTGCGCGTGGTCCGCGGCTACGTCGTGCCCGATGCTAGACATGAGAATCTCCTAATGCGAATACGTCGACTAACTCAGCGACACGTCAAGCCGCCGGGCCGATCTCGACACGCCGGGCTTCCTTCGCGTCAGCCCCGCCCGTGATCGTTTCCGGCTTTTTGAGAATAATGTGGTCTTCCGCCACGCCTGCTGCCTTCAGCGCGTCGCGCACGGCTTGTGCGCGATGCTTCGCCAGTTCGGCGTTCGCGTCGGCCGAGCCCGACTTGTCGGTAAAGCCCGACAGCGCGAGCTTCGCGTCCGGATGTGCCTTCGCATAGTCGGCCGCGGCGGCGATCGCCGCTTTCGCGTCGGCCGGCAGCACGCTCTTGCCCGTCTCGAAGTAGATCGTCGACAGTGCGGCCGATGCCGCTGCCGCCGGCTGCTCTGCGCCCGACGCGGCTTGCGCCGGTGCCGAAGCTGCTTCGGCCGGTGCGGCTGCCGCTGCGCCCGCCGCGTCTTCCGGCATCTTGCCGTTACGCGCGTCGGCCACTTGCTTCGGCTGCAGCAGGTCGTTCTTGTGGTTGCCCCACGAATTGCGTTCGTACGTGACGACCGATGCGATGTCGAGATCCGACAGCGACGCCCACGACGGCATCGCGCCCTTGCCGTGCAGCACGCGCTCGACGTGGCCGGCGATCGGGCCGTTCACGATCGGGCTGCCGTCCATGGCCGGGAATGCGCCGAGACCCTTGCCGCTCACCTGGTGGCAGGCCGCGCAGTTCGCCTTGTAGACTTCCTCGCCGTGCGCGACGAGTTCAGCCATCGTGTAGACCTTGTTCGGATCGACCGCGGCGCTGGCCAGCTTGGCCTTCTGCGCGGTGACCCACTTCGCGTAGTCGTCATCCGACAGGACAACGACCACGACCGGCATGTACGCGTGTTCCTTGCCGCACAGCTCGGTACAGAAACCGCGGAACGTACCGACCTTGTCGGCCTTGAACCACGTGTCGCGCACGAAGCCGGGGATCGCATCCTGCTTCACGCCGAACGCGGGCACGTACCACGAGTGGACGACGTCGTTCGCGGTCGTGATGATGCGGATCTTCTTGTTGACCGGCACGACGAGCGGGTTGTCGACTTCCTGCAGATAGGTGTCGGTGATCGGCTTCTTGCCCATCACTTCGTCACGCGGGGTGCTGAGCGTCGACAGGAAGCCGATGCCCTCGCCCGGGCCCTTCACGTAGTCGTAGCCCCACTTCCACTGGTAGCCGGTGACCTTGATCGTGAGATCGGCGTTCGTCGTGTCCTTCATCGCGACGACGGCCTTCGTCGCCGGCAGCGCCATCAGCACGACGATGACGAACGGCACGATCGTCCAGATGATCTCGACGGTCGTGCTTTCATGGAAATTGGCGGCCTTGTGGCCCTTGGATTTGCGGTGCGCGAAGATCGAATAGAACATCACGCCGAACACGCCGACGAAGATCACCGTACACAGGATGAGCATCATCGTGTGGAGATCGTAGAGCTCCTCGGCGATCTTCGTGACCGGCGGCTGAAAGTTGATCTCGTTGACGCGGGGGCCGCCCGGGCTATCACCGACCGCCAGGGCGGCACCGGCAAAGAGCAATCCGCTGCATGCCAGCACGCCCGTGAGGGCTCGCTTGATTGTTTTCATAGCATCCTTACCCAAAATTTCCATTCAAACCCTCCCCCGTCGCAAGCCGCCGGCCCTATCCGCCGGTGCCCGCGCCTCGTCAGCCGCAGCGCCTGAGCGACACGCGCAGTTCGTCGGCGAACTGCGCACGCTTGTGCTGCGCGAGATGCTGCCCGATTACGACGGTCTGCCCGCGCGATACCAGTCGAATCGGATCGCGTGGCGTCGCACCCGGCTCGACCCGCACCCAGCGCGGGTTGAATTCGATCTGCGTGAGCCGCTCCGCATCCATCCGCTCGATCACGAGCCGGTGCGGATACAGCCTGATGCGTTCGTAATCGACCGCATGGCGAGCATAGATCGCAAATGCGACACCCACAGCCAGCAACTCGATTCCGGTGAAGGGCATGACGAGCCAAGCCCCCCGCCACATCAGCAATGTCGCGATCACCAGCGAGAAGCCCGCGAGCGACACGTAAAACAGCACGAACTGACGCGGCGACGCCGAACAGTTGCGTTTCATGAGCCAGTCTTCGAGGACCGGCTCGCCGTTCGTCGTCTCCGCCAAAACCCTCGCTGCTTCCATCGCCGCCTCACGCGAATGGCATGCGATGCATGCCTGCATCGGACTCGTCGGCCCGTATTGCGGGGACCCCGGGACGACAAGCTGACGCATTATAGGCGGGTTCAATGGCATCCACAAGCAAGCGACTATCGGCCCGCGAGCCAAGCGCGACAAGCTTTCCGGCCATTTCAGGCGCCAATTCGACCCCGCTTTGCGCCGCTAATTTCAGACATAACAAAACCCCTCTTTACCGCTTTACCGATTCTTCGGACGCCCCTTTCCGATATCCTCGATGCGCACGATCCCGTGCCCTTCGGCAGTCGTGCGCGGCACGGCCTTCCATGCGTGGCCGTAGATCACTTCGAACGTCAGCGGAATCGTGCCGTCCGCGCGCCGGCGGGCCTCCAGCGCGTCGCCGAGCGCCGCGCGAAAGCGCCGCGTCGCGCGCTGCGGCGCCTCGCGGTCGAACGGATAGGCGCCCCAGCGGCGCACGTCGGCCAGCAGGGAGTCAGGGGATTTGTAGGTGACGGTCAGCACTTCCTGATCCATCACGGGAATCTCGAAGCCGCTCTCGACGAGCATGTCGCCGAGATCGTGCATGTCGACGAAGTCGATCACGCGCGCGGCGGGCGGCGCCATGCCGAGTGCCGCTTCGGCGTCCGCGCAGGCCGCGCGCAATTCGCGCAGCGTATCGGGGCCGAGCGTGCTGAACATCAGCAGCCCGGTCAC
>NZ_JAAGPO010000193.1:0-19715 GCF_017104825.1 Burkholderia sp. Ac-20345
GCCGGTACATGTACAACCAGCGTTCGGACGGCCTGATCGTCGCCACGCCGACCGGCTCGACCGCTTACGCGCTGTCGTCGGCCGGCCCGATCCTCCATCCGCAGCTGGCGGGCATCGTGCTCGTGCCTCCGCGCCGATCAGCACGATCCGCCCGCCCCAGCCGGACTCACGCAGCACCTGCGCCGCGCGGCCGCCCGCGTGGCCCGCGCCGACGATCGCCATCACCCGGTCGTTCGTCATCGCGTCACACCTCGATCAGGATGCGGCCGTCTTCGATCTTCGCGCGGTACGTGCGCAGCTTCTCGCAGGCGGGTGCGGACAACGGCCGGCCGTCGCGGACGTCGAAGCGCCCGTTGTGCTTCGGGCATTCGATCACGTGGTCGATCACGAGCCCGTCCGCGAGATGCACGTGCTCGTGCGTGCACAGGCCGTCGCTCGCATAGACTTCGCCGTCGATGCGGTAGATCGCGTACGTGTGGCCGGCATGGTCGAAGCGCGCGACGTCTTCGTCGTCGATGTCGTCGAGCGCGCCGGTGTCGATCCATTGCGTCATGTTGCGTGTCTCCTCGGTTGGAAGGTTCGATGTCGGTCATGCACGCGCGGCATCCGGCACGGGCCGCACGACGTAATGGGATGGGTCGCGCGTCTGCCGGACCAGCGCCGGCACGATCTCCGCATACGCGGCCAGCGTGCTGCGGTACGGCGGCGGCATGTCGGCCTTCACGGCCTCGTGCAGCTTCGGCAGCGCGTGGAACGGCACCATCGGGAACATGTGGTGCTCGACGTGGTAGTTCATGTTCCAGTACAGGAACCGGAACACGGGATTCATCATCACGGTCCGGCAGTTGCGCCGGTGATCGAGCACGTTCTCGGGCATGCCCGCGTGCTGCGTGAGGCCGAAATACAGGTACAGCCACGCACCGTAGAGACTCGGCAGCCCGATGTAGAGCAGCGGCAGGATCGTGTGCCAGTAGAACGACGCACCCGTCACGAGCGCGTACACCGCAAGATGAATGCGCGACTCGCGCACCACCTTCGGCACTTCCGATTCGGGCACGTAGGTGCGCTCCTCGTCGTCGAGCCGGCCGGTGAACGCGATCGCGATCATCTTGCGCAGCTCGCCTGCCACATGCTTCAGCGCGACGACGTTCAGCGCGAGCGACAGCCAGTCGGTCGGCTTCGGCGCGGCGATTTCCGGATCGCGCCCGACGACCAGCGTATCGGTGTGATGGCGCGCATGGCTCCAGCGCCATGCCGTCGCGCGGCGGAACACCTGGAACGACGCCACCTGGTACAGCACGTCGTTCATCCAGCGCGTGCGGAACGCGGTGCCGTGCCCGCATTCGTGCCAGCGCGAGTCGGCCGGGCTGCAGTAGAGCGTGCCGTACACGAAGAACGCGGCGATCGCCCACGCCGAATGTGCGCGCCATGCCAGCCACGCGAGCACGCCGCTGATCGCGATCGCCGCGTACCAGATCAGCGTGTCGCGGATCGCGCGCGCGTCGCCGCGCTGCATCAGCTGCTTCATCAGCGGCCGCGGCACCGGGCACCGGTACCACTCGGCGTTGACGAGCCCGGCCGCCTGCGCACGCTCGCCGGCGCCGCCGATCATCCGGTATGCCTGACGGCGCGCCGCCGTGCGGTCGTGCGCCTGGTCGTCGATATGAACCACGTACGTCTCCTTGATTCCTTGTCCGTAGGAAGCGCGGCAAGCGCTTCGGCATGGAATCAAAATTAGGCTCGCGGCCGCCCCCGCTCAATCGAAACGTTGACGAAATTTCGCCATCGCTTTAGCGTTCCTCGCATCGCCACGTCTCGATGGCGACACCATGAGGGAGACAACCATGGCAGGCGAATCCGGGCCGCGCTGGCGCAAGCGCACCGCGCGCTTCGACGAGATCGCGGCGCTCGCCGGGGTCAGCACGACCACCGTCGACCGCGTGCTGAACGAGCGCGGCAGCGTCTCGGCGCAGGCGCGCGAGCGCGTGGTGGCGGCCGCGCGGCAGCTCGGCGTGCCGCGCCAGCTGCCCGACACGCGGCACGGCCTGATCCACGTCGACGTGCTGCTGCCGGATACCGACGCGGCGTTCTTCCGGCGGCTGCAATTGGCGCTGCAGCGCTCGCTGCAGATGCTCGACCGGCGCGTGGTCGTGCACCGGACGATCCTGCCCGCTGCCGACGACGAACGGGCTGCCGCACTGATCGAACGGCCCGCCTACCGGCGCGCGGCGCTGATCGTCACGGCGCGCGACACGGCCCGCGTGCGCGACGCGCTGGCCGGCGCGATCGCGCGCGGCGAAACCGTCGTCACGATGGTCACCGACATCGGCGGCATCGACCGGGTGCACTTCGCGGGCATCGACAACTATCGGGCCGGGCGCACGGCCGGCTACTACATCGGCCGCCTCGCGGCACGCCCCGGCCGCGTGCTGCTGCTCGGCGGGCGCATGGGCTACCGCGCGCACGCGGACCGGATGGCCGGCTGCCGCGACCAACTCGTCGAGGCGTTCGCCGCCGTCCGCTGCGACGACGAGCCGGTCGAGACGCTCGACCAGGACGACCGCTGCTACCGCGCCGTGACGAAGGCGCTGCAGACGCACGACGACGTGGTCGCGATCTACAACAGCGGCGCCGGTTCGGCCGGCATCGAAGCGGCGCTGCGCAAGGCCGGCGCGGCCGGCAAGGTCGTATGGATCGGCCACGAGATGATCGACCTGCACCGCACCTTCATCGAAGCCGGCGCGATGGACCTCGCGATCGACCAGGATCCGGACGGCCAGGTGATTTCCGCGCTGCAGCACGTGCTGCATGCGTGCGGGATCGTCGACCAGCCGCCGCCGGCCGAACCGGTCGAATTCCGCGTGTTCTGTCCGGCAAACGTACGGACGAGCGCCTACCTGCCGGCCTGAATCCCGCCGTCTGTCACACCGCATGCTCGTCGCGAAAAAATCGACCGCCGCATTGGCGATTTTTCGCCAACGTTTGTCATGCAGCCCGCGCCGCGCATCCGTACATTGGGCAGCCAATCCCATGACAACGGCGGACAGGAGACGATGGCTGAACCGATCCTCATCGGCGTGAACCTCGACGGCGTGCTCGAGCACGACGGCCTGCCGTTGCCCGCGCCCGCCGATCGCTTCCGGATGGTCGCGGGCGCCGGTGTGTTCGACTACGTCGAAAAGAACCCGGCGCGCGGCGAAGACCTGTCGCCGTATTTCGCGCTGGTCGAACGCCATGCGCTGCCGATTCGCGTGATCGGCGGCATCTGGTGCGCGGGCCGTGACGAAGCACACGTCGCCGAGATCGTCGACGCGGGCGCGCGCTTCGGCAGCACGGTGCTCAACTGCCAGCTATACGCGCATCACGCGGACGGCCATCCGCTGTCCGACCGCGAGGTCGCCGATTTCTACCTGCGCACTTACGAGCGCGGCGAGCCGGCCGGCTGCCTGCCGAGCCTCGAAGTGCACGTCGACATGTGGAGCGAGGATTTCACGCGCATCGCACGTGTCGCGCGGCTTGTCGAACAGGCCGGCGTGCCGTTCCGGATCACGCTCGATCATTCGCACCTGCTGTTCAAGATCGGCAATCGCGCCGAGCTCGACGCATCGGGCATGCGCAACGCGGACGACGACGGCCGCCGGGTGCTCGACCCTGCGTCCCCCGACGCCCTCTACGCCGACTGGATCGCGCGCGGCTGGGTCCGGCATGCGCATGCGCGCAGCGTGATGCCGAACAATCCGGACAACCCGTGGATGCGCCGCGCCGACGGCAGGCCCGGGCGCGGCATCCAGTATCCGTTCGTCGCACCCGCGCCGGGCGCCTATCACGGTGCATGGCGCGCGGCGGCACTCGACACGTGGAAAGCCGCGCTTCGGCAGTTGCTGCACGCGCAGGCCCGCGCACAGCCGGTGCACGTCGAACAGATCAGCTGCGAGTTCATCCCGTTTCCCGACTACGGCGGCGGCGCGCGCTATTCGATCTTCGACAACAACGTCGCATGCGCGCAATGGTTGCGCGACACGTGGCATGCCCTCGCCGCGCCGCCGCCATCGCGCGCACCGGCACCTGATTCGAACCCAGCCCCCACTCGAGCCCCAAGGACAGAACGATGACGCAAGCCTTCCATTTTTCGCTGAACCGGATGAGCGCACCGCGCTTGCCGTTCGACCGCTACGTCGCACTGTGCAAGCGCCTCGGCGTCGACACGATCGAGATCCGCAACGATCTCGATGGCGTCGAGATCGCCGACGGCACGCCGGCCACCGCCGTGCGCGCGACGGCCGAGGCCGGCGGCGTGACGATCCTGACGATCAACGCGCTGCAGCGCTTCGAGCAATGGAACGCCGAGCGCGCGGACGAGGCGACCTTGCTGGCCGACTACGCGGCGCAATGCGGCGCGCGTGCGCTGGTGCTGTGCCCGACCAACAGCCGTGCCGACACGCGCAGCGCGGACGTGCGCCACGCGGATCTCGTGAAGGCGCTGAAGGCGCTCAAGCCGATCCTCGACGCGCGCGGCCTGCTCGGCTTCATCGAGCCGCTCGGCTTCGAGGAATGCGCGCTGCGCCGCAAGTCGGATGCGGTGAAAGGCATCTACGACGCGGCAGGCGAACAGGTGTTCCGGCTCGTGCACGACACGTTCCACCATCACCTATCGGGCGAGGACATCTTCTTCCCGAACCTGACGGGCCTCGTGCACATCTCGGGCGTCGAGGAAGACGACCTGCCGGTCGACCGGATGCGCGACGGCCATCGCGTGCTGGTCAGCGGCGCCGACCGGCTCGGCAATATCCGCCAACTGCGCGAACTGCTCGCGCGCGGCTACCGCGGCGCGCTCTCGTTCGAGCCGTTCGCGAACGAGATCGCCGAAGCCGGCGACGTCGAGGACCGGCTGCGAGCGAGCATCGACTACGTACGCGGCGAACTGTCGAATCAATGACCGCCGCCAAGGTACGCGGCCGACTCGAGCCGCGTGCCCGCGCAAAACTACCCAATCAACAGGAGAACGGAATGATCGAATTCGCGTTGTTCGGCGCGGGACGGATCGGCAAGATCCACGCGGCGAATCTCGCGCGCCATCCGGGTGCGAAGCTGAAGTACGTCGTCGACCGGCATGCGCCGTCGGCCAATACGCTGGCCCATGCGCACGGCGCGCAGGTGGCCGACGTCGAGCGCGCGCTCGGCGATCCGGCCGTCCGCGCCGTGGTGATCGCATCGAGCACCGACACGCATGCGGACCTGATCGTCGCGGCCGCGAACGCAGGCAAGGCCGTGTTCTGCGAAAAGCCCGTCGACCTGACCGTCGAGCGCTCGCGTGTGTGCGCGGACGTCGTCCGGCGCAGCGGCGTGACCTGCATGATCGGCTTCCAGCGCCGCTTCGACCCGACGTTCGCCGCGCTGAAGGCGCGCGTCGAGCGCGGCGAGATCGGCGCGCCGGAAATGCTGGTCGTCACGAGCCGCGATCCGGGCGCACCGCCCGTCGACTACATCCGCAGCTCGGGCGGCATCTTCAAGGACATGCTGATCCACGATTTCGACGTGTTCCGCTGGATCCTCGGCGATGAAGCGCAGACGCTGCACGCGACCGGCAGTTGCCTGACCGATCCGGCCGTGCACGACGCAGGCGACATCGATTCGACCGCCGTGACGATCCGTACGCGGCGTGGGCTGCTGTGCCAGATCAACACGTCGCGGCGTGCCGCCTACGGCTACGACCAGCGTTTCGAGCTGCTCGGCAGCAGCGGGATGCTGCAGGCCGGCAACGTGCGGCCGACCGAGGTGAGCGCGTGGCTCGCGGGCGGCATCGCGACGGACGTGCCGGAGCCGTTCTTCCTCGAGCGCTACCGGCACGCGTACGCGGCCGAGATCGCGCACTTCGTCGACGCGCTGCGCGACGGCACGCCGGTCCGCACGACGATCGACGACGGGCTCGCCGCGCTCGAACTGGCCGAGGCCGCGATGACGTCGTGGAAAACGGGGCGCGTAATCGACCTGTAGCGCAACCGGTGGCAGGCGGCGGCGAACCGCGCAAGCGGGCCGCCGCCGGACGATCGGCAGCCTGCCCGGACGATACGCGGCAAGCGCGCGGCCGCATCGGGAAAATTTGCCGAAGCGTCGCGCGGCATGCGCATGAAAGCACGTATGATGGCGAATTGATCTGCGTCGCCGACATTCCGCTTTTTCACCACCATGCTCGATCACCTCATCTGCGACTGCGACGGCGTGCTCGTCGACAGCGAAATCATCGCCGACCGCGTCCTGCTCGACACGCTGTCCACCACGTTCCCGAATCTCGATTTCGAAGCCGCGGCAAAGTCGGCGTTCGGCCAGCAGACGTCGCGCTTCCTGGCGGGAATCGAATCCCGCTTCGGGATCGAGATGCCCGCCAACTTCATCGAGACCATCGAGCACAACATCGAGAGTGCGCTGGCGCAATCGCTCGCGCCGATCTCCGGCGTGCGCGACGCGCTGCTGAAGGTGAGCCTGCCCGCGGCCGTCGTGTCGAACAGCCGGCTCGCGCGCGTGCGCAGCTCGCTGAAGCGCGCGGCGCTTACCGAGATCTTCGGCGATCGCGTGTTCAGCTCCGAGCAGGTGGCGCGGCCGAAGCCCTATCCCGACGTCTACCTGCATGCGGCGCACACGCTCGGCGTCGCACCGGAGCGCTGCATCGTCGTCGAGGACAGCGTGTCGGGGTTGAATGCCGCGCGTGCGGCGGGCATGAAGACGATCGCGTTCGTCGGCGCGAGCCACATCCCCGACAACTACGCGGACGCGCTGCGCGCGATGGGCATTACGCGGATCATGCGCAAGATGGACGAACTGCCGGCGTTCGTCGAAGCCGGCATGCGCGGCGAATTCGGGGACGTGCAGTCCTGACGGTCGTGCCGGCCCGATCAGGCTGATCGGGCCGATCCGGCGTGCGCCGGTTCACGCATGCCGTGCCACGGGCGCGAACGCGCCCGCCTTCCCTTCCCTCAGGCCGGTTCGCAGCAGCGCTCGCGCGCGGCGGCCAGCGCCTCGCGGAACTCGACGAGTTCCGCGATCGTCAGCATCGGCAGCCCGTGCTGTTGCGCGAAACGCTCGACATCGTCGCCGCGCGTCATCGTGCCATCCGGATTCATCAGCTCGCACAGCACGCCGGCCGGCTTCAGGCCCGCGAGGATCGACAGGTCGACCGTGCCTTCGGTGTGACCGCGGCGCGCCAGCACGCCACCCGGCTGCGCACGCAACGGAAACACGTGGCCGGGGCGCACGATGTCGTGCGGCTTCGCCCCTTCGGCGATGGCCGCGCGGATCGTCGTCACGCGATCGGCCGCCGATACGCCCGTATGCACGCCTTCGCGCGCCTCGATCGAAACGGTGAACGCGGTGCCGTTGCGGCTCTCGTTGGTCTGCACCATCGGCGGCAGCTCGAGCGCACGCACCGTGTCGTCGGTCAGGCACAGGCACACGATGCCGCTGCATTCGCGGATCAGCAGTGCCATCGTCTCGGGCGTGATGCGCTCGGCGGCAACGATCAGGTCGGCTTCGTTCTCGCGGTCGTGGTCGTCCTGCAGCACGACCGCACGGCCTGCGCGCATCGCTTCGAGCGCGGCGGCGATGCGCGGCGGCACCGGTTCGGAATCCAGCAACGGGAGATCGGCAAAGGCGTCGGCGGGTGCCGACGAAACGGACATCAAGGACATGTGAAACGCTCCTCGCAAATACGATTTGGGCGAAAAACGTTTCAGGGCATTGCAAACAGACAGAACGACAACCCGCTTCGCACGCACGGCGAAGCGGCCCTGACGGACATGACTATCTGCACATCTTCTCTCATCCGGACTATGACCGTCGGCTCTGGCATTCGACCAGATCTGCTGACCCCGCGCGGATGCGCGGGCGCTCGCGGGCTCGCCGGCTTACGCCAGCCTACCGCCGGTGGGGAATTTCGCCCCGCCCTGAAGACGCACTGATTGCCGGATGGGGCAACCCCATCTACGGCGGGCCAAGCATACAACAGCTGCGCGCGCGGCGCAGCGAACATCACCTAAAACCTTACTGACGACCCCGTCTAACGGCATCGTCCAAACGGCCGACGAATGACCCGCGATCCCGCCCGAACGGTGAGCACGCGACCCGCTTTCGTGCGGCCCGCGCGATCAGCCGGCCGCGTGCGCTGCATGTGCCGTGTGCGCCGCGTCGGGTACGAGCCAGCGCGGCGGCACCTCCGGGCTCACCGTCACGCGGAACGCACGCGCCTCGCTGTCGCCCGGGTTACGCAGGCTGTACGGCTGGTCGGCATCGAACACGATCGCGTCGCCGGTCGCGAGCAACTGGCGGCGGTCATGCACGCTGACTTCGAGCGTGCCCTCGCTGACCACGAGGTTGACCGTCGTGCCGGGCGCGCGGCGCGCGCCGGGCTCCGTATGCAGCGGCGCGATCCGCAGCTCGTGGAACTCGGCCGCGGCCGGCTCGCCTTCCGGGTACAGCGCGCGTGCCGAGAAGCGGCCGTTCGAGCTGACGACGCGCGACGCGCGTTCGGCCGCCAGGTGCTCGAAGCCGTTCACCGCATGGCGGCGCAGGAATGCGGCGACCGATACCTTCAACGCCGCGGCGATCTTGCAGAGCACCTTGATCGACGGCACGCTGCGCGCCGACTCGATCTGCGCGAGCATCGCGCGCGACACGCCGGACAGCCGCGCGAGCGCATCGAGCGACAGCTGCCGCTCGGCGCGCAATCGCGCGAGGTTCACGCCGACGACCTGTTCGAGAACGTCGAGCGACGCGGACGCCCGCGCATCGGCGGCGTTGCCGGACTCGAAGGAAGACACGTCGCGCACCAGCGCCAGGGATGAAGACATAGCATTGCCTCCGGGCCGCTGCGCAGCCCTGCGTATGGGGTAAGCCGGGATCGGAATCGGGTTGCGCCAGCAACGGCGCGTATCGAAACGCTATCACCCGGTCTTGCACCGGCAAACGAAGTTATCTTCACACCGTTATCAGCATCGCGGAGGAATGCGTTTCTCGCGAACCTTTTCCCGCCGTTATCGCGTCGCACGGGCGCCTCTCATTGCGCCGCCGGCGCCGCGCCGCGTGCCGGCCCGCGCGCGTCGAGCCGCATCGCGAACCACGTGACCACGAGCGCCGCGAACGTCACCGCGACGGCGACCCACGACAGCGCATCGAGCGCGAGGCCGTGTTCCAGCGCAAGGCCGCCGAGCCACGCACCGAGCGCATTGCCGACGTTGAACGCGCCGATGTTCAGCGTCGATGCGAGATGCGGCGCGCTCGCGGCCTTTTCGACCACGTGCGCCTGGAGCGGCGGCACCGTCGCGAACGCGGCGATTCCCCATACGAACACGGTGACGGCCGCCGCGACCGGATGGTGGCTCGTCCTGGCGAACACGACCATCACGGCCATCAGCGCGACGAGGATCGCGATCAACGACGGCATCAGCGCACGGTCGGCGAGCTTGCCGCCGAGCGTATTGCCGATCGTCAGACCCGCGCCGAACAGCACGAGGATCAGCGCGACCGCGCGCGGCGAGTAGCCCGACACGGACTGGAGAATCGGCGCGATGTACGTGAACACGACGAACACACCGCCGAAGCCGAGCACGGTCATCAACAGCGCGAGCCACACCTGCGGCTCCTTCAGCACGCGCACCTCATGGCCGAGGCCGGCCGGCCCGCTGTCGTGGCGGTTCGGCACGAGCGCGGCGACGCCGCCGAGCGCCAGCACGCCGAGTGCGGCGACGATCCAGAACGACGCACGCCAGCCGAGCAACTGGCCGACGAATGTGCCGAACGGCACGCCGAGCACGTTCGACAGCGTGAGCCCCGTGAACATCAGCGCGATCGCGCTCGCGCGCTTGTCGGTCGGCACGAGCGACGCGGCGACCACCGCACCGATCCCGAAGAACGACCCGTGCGCGAACGACGTGACGACGCGCGCGACCATCAGCATCGCGTAGCCCGACGCGGTCGCGCACAGCACGTTGCCGACGATGAAGATCGCCATCAGCAACTGCAGCGCGGCCTTGCGCGGCATGCGGCTCGTCAGCACCGCAAGGAGCGGCGCGCCGGCCGCGACACCGAGCGCGTAGCCCGTGACCAGCAGGCCGGCCGACGGCAGCGACACGGCCAGGTCGTGCGCGACTTCGGGCAGCAGGCCCATGATGATGAACTCGGTGGTACCGATGGCGAAGGCGCTGATCGCAAGCGCCAGTAACGGAATGGGCATGACGTTCTCCGGAAGGCGGCGGACGCGGCGCCCGGTCGGTGCCGCACCGCACAAAAGGCAGGATGTGCGCATTGTCCCGAAGATGCCTATATTTGATAATTGGCGTGGCATTTGAACCATTTTCAAATATTTCTGAAAAATCGCATGGATCGACTGGGCGATATCCGGCTGTTCGTCGAAGCAGCCGAACTGGGCAGCCTGTCCGCCGCCGGGCGCAAGCTGAACCTCACGCCGGCCGCCGCGAGCGCACGCCTCGCGAAGCTCGAGGCGGCGGTCGCCACCCGGTTGTTCGACCGTTCGACCCGGCAGTTGCGGATCACCGACGAGGGCCGCCTGTACCTGAACGGCTGCCGGCAGGCGCTGCAGGCGCTCGACGACGCGAACGCGCTGCTGCAGGCCGGCCGCAACGTCGTCGGCGGCCGGGTGCGGCTGTCGGCGACGTCCGATTTCGGCCGCCGCCGGCTGCTCGACTGGCTCGACGAATTCACCGCGCGCTACCCGGACGTGACGTTCTCGCTGACGGCGTCCGACTCGACGGTGAACCTGTGGCAGGACGAGATCGACCTCGCGATCCGCTTCGCCGCGCCGCCCGACGGCGCGCTGATCGCCCGCCGGCTCGCCGCGGACCGGCGCGTGCCGTGCGCGGCGCCGTCGTTCATCGAACGCCACGGCTTGCCGCGTGATCCGCACGATCTGGCCCGCTTTCCGTGCAACGTGATCACGGTGGCGTCCGGGCCGATGAACACGTGGCGCTTCACGCACGGCGACCGAGGCGACGATATGCAGACCTGCACGGTGCCGCTCGCCACCGCGTTCGAGACCAACGACGGCGGCCTCGCCCGCGAGTGGGCGCTGCGCGGCCGCGGCATCGTGCTGAACTCGATCTGGGATGTCGCCGACGACATCCGCGCCGGGCGGCTCAAGGTCCTGCTGCCCGACTGGCGGCACCAGAGCGCGCCGCTGCACGCGATCTATCCCGGCAAGCGCTACATGGCGCCGCGCGTGCGCGTGCTGCTCGACTTTCTCGCCGAACGCTTCGCGCGCGAGGAAGCCGCGCACGACGACCTGCTGAACGCGTGCCGCTGACGGCCGGCACGCTGCCATTCAGGGGTCGGAACGTGGCGGGCGGCGTCGCGCGGCCGCAACCCGCGGCCCGTCCCGGGCGGCACGAAAAGCTATAATGGAAAGCTTTCCCGACGGCTTTTCATGCTGGCTGCGCGCCATCCGCGTGCAGCGCAAGGCCGTCCCGATTCACCCTATAGACGACGCCCCCAGGTCAACCACTGCGAACGGCGAACCCCCATGACCAAGAAAGTTTACGTAAAGACCTTCGGCTGCCAGATGAACGAGTACGACTCGGACAAGATGGTGGACGTGCTGAATGCGGCCGAAGGCCTCGAAAAGACCGATACGCCGGAAGACGCGGACATCATCCTGTTCAACACGTGCTCGGTGCGTGAAAAGGCGCAGGAGAAGGTGTTCTCCGATCTCGGCCGCGCGCGCGCGCTGAAGGAAGCGAAGCCCGGCCTGCTGATCGGCGTCGGCGGCTGCGTCGCGAGCCAGGAAGGCGCATCGATCGTGTCGCGCGCGCCGTACGTCGACCTCGTGTTCGGCCCGCAAACCCTGCACCGCCTGCCGCAGATGATCGACGCGCGCCGCGAGAGCGGCCGTGCGCAGGTCGACATCTCGTTCCCCGAGATCGAGAAGTTCGACCACCTGCCGCCCGCGCGCGTCGAGGGTCCGAGCGCGTTCGTGTCGATCATGGAAGGCTGCTCGAAGTACTGCAGCTACTGCGTGGTGCCGTACACGCGCGGCGATGAAGTGTCGCGCCCGCTCGACGACGTGCTGACCGAAGTGGCCGGCCTCGCCGACCAGGGCGTGCGCGAAGTCACGCTGCTCGGCCAGAACGTGAACGCGTACCGTGGCGCGCTGGCGGCCGGCTCGGCGGAAATCGCCGATTTCGCGACGCTGATCGAATATGTCGCCGATATCCCCGGCATCGAGCGGATCCGCTACACGACGTCGCACCCGAAGGAATTCACGCAGCGCCTGATCGACACCTACGCGAAGGTGCCGAAGCTCGTGAGCCACCTGCACCTGCCCGTCCAGCACGGTTCCGACCGCATCCTGATGGCGATGAAGCGCGGCTACACGGTGCTCGAATACAAGTCGGTGATCCGCAAGCTGCGCGCGATCCGCCCGGACCTGTCGCTGTCGACCGACATGATCGTCGGTTTCCCCGGCGAAACCGAGGACGATTTCGACAAGATGATGGCGCTCGTGCACGAGATGAGCTACGACACCAGCTTCTCGTTCATCTACAGCCCGCGCCCCGGCACGCCGGCCGCGAACCTGCACGACGACACGCCGCGCGAAGTGAAGCTCAAACGCCTGCAACATCTGCAGGCGACCATCGAGGAAAACGTCGCGCGCATCAGCCAGTCGATGGTCGGGAAGGTCGAGCGGATCCTCGTCGAGGGCCCGTCGCGCAAGGACCCGAACGAACTCGCGGGCCGCACCGAGAACAACCGGGTCGTGAATTTCCCGGCGCCGCTCGCGTCGCACCCGCGCCTGATCGGCCAGATGATCGACGTGAAGATCAACCACGCGTACCCGCATTCGCTGCGCGGCGAGCTCGTGCTCGTCAGCGACGACGCGAGCGCGGCCACCCATTGACCGACTGACGCTCAACAGGAACCCGACGCCACTTTGAAGCCGACCCAAGCACTGGAATTCGTCGCGCCGCGCGACGACAATGCGCGCCTTGCCAACCTCTGCGGCCCGCTCGACGAGAACCTGCGGCAGATCGAGCAGGCGCTCGACGTCACGCTGTCGCGACGCGGCCACCGGATCGCGATCCGCGGGCGCGGCGCCAAGCTCGCGCTCGCCGCACTCGAGAACTTCTACAACCGCGCGCGCGATGCGCTGTCGGTCGACGACATCCAGCTCGCGCTGGTCGAAGTGCGCCACACGTCCGGCAACGGCCGTCAGGACACGCTCGACGTGCGCTTTCGCGGCGATCCCGACCATCCGTTCGACGAGCCTGTCGTGCAGCTGGACGCCAGCGAGCCGGAAGAGGAGCCCGGACCGAAGCTCTACACGCGGCGCGCCGACCTGCGCGGCCGCACGCCGGCGCAGCGCGAATACCTGAAGCAGATCCTGTCGCACGACGTGACGCTCGGCATCGGGCCGGCCGGCACCGGCAAGACCTACCTCGCGGTCGCGTGCGCGGTCGACGCGCTCGAGCGCGACCAGGTCAAGCGGATCGTGCTGACGCGCCCGGCCGTCGAGGCCGGCGAGCGGCTCGGCTTCCTGCCGGGCGATCTCGCGCAGAAGGTCGACCCGTACCTGCGTCCGCTGTACGACGCGCTGTACGACCTGCTCGGCTTCGACAAGACGGCGAAGATGTTCGAGCGCCAGATGATCGAGATCGCGCCGCTCGCGTACATGCGCGGCCGCACGCTGAACCACGCGTTCATCATCCTCGACGAGGCGCAGAACACGACGCCCGAGCAGATGAAGATGTTCCTCACGCGGATCGGCTTCGGCTCGAAGGCGGTCGTGACCGGCGACACGAGCCAGGTCGACCTGCCGCGCGGCCACAAGAGCGGCCTCGTCGAGGCGCAGCAGGTGCTCGGCGGCGTGCGCGGCATCGCGCTCACGCGCTTCACGAGCGCGGACGTCGTGCGCCATCCGCTCGTCGCGCGCATCGTCGAGGCGTACGACGAATTCCACGCGCAGCACCAGGACGGCTGACCGGCCGGCGGCACCTGCACGCCGCCCCGGCCCGACAGCCCGGCCCGGCCCGCCAGACGGCGCGCCGGGCTTTTTTTCGCCTGCGTGAATTCGGGTGCGATCGGCCGTTTGGTGTATCCTCAACGCGTCCTAATCGCCGCACGCGTCATGAAATCCTCCCGTTCCCGCAAGTCCGGGCGCGCCCAGTCCGCCGCGCCCGCCTCCCCCCGCCTGTCGCTGTTCGATGCGAAGGGCAAGGCCCGGACCGTCAACGCGCAAGGGCTGCGAATCGACTTCCCGGACGGCCGCAGCCTGATGTTCGACCTGTCGGGCAGTTCCGGAGAAGCCGCCGTCGCTATCGTCGCGCAACACAACGATCCGGCCATGCGCGCGAAGCTCGCGCTGCAGCCCGAGCACTACGACAGCGTGACGCTGCACGTGGGTGCCGAGCCCGCGCCGCGTGAAGACGAAACCGAAAACGCGCTGCGCGAGCCGGAACTCGACCTGTCCGTGCAGTACGGCGACGAGATCACGAGCGACGTGCGCAAGACGTTGCCCAAGCGCAAGCTGATCGCCGAATGGATCGAGCCGGCGCTGTTCGCCAGCGCGCAGCTCACCGTGCGCTTCGTCGGCGAAGACGAAGGCCGCACGCTGAACGCCGGCTACCGTCACAAGGACTACCCGACCAACGTGCTGACCTTCGCGTACGACGCGGCGCCCGACGGCACCGTGATCGGCGACCTCGTGCTGTGCTGCCCGGTCGTCGAGAAGGAAGCGCACGACCAGGGCAAGCCGCTCACGGCCCACTACGCGCACCTGCTGGTGCACGGCGCGCTGCACGCGCAGGGCTACGACCACGAGACGAGCGACGAGGACGCGGCCGAAATGGAAGCGCTCGAAGTCGACATCCTCGCGAAGCTGGGCTTCCCGAACCCGTACCAGTAAGCCGTCCGCACGATGCGCAACGCCGCGACGCTCCCGCCCGCCTACCCGCCGTCGATCGGCGACGGGCGCTTGCTGACGGAAGACGAGCTCGCGGCCTCGCTCGCGCACACGATGCGCGACTGGGACGGTCAGCAGGATCTCTGGCTGTTCGGCTATGGCTCGCTGATCTGGAACCCGGGGTTGCCGACCGTCGCCGCCGTGCGCGGCAAGGTGCACGGCTATCATCGCGGGCTCTACCTGTGGTCGCGCGTGAACCGCGGCACGCCCGAACGCCCGGGCCTCGTGCTCGCGCTCGATCGCGGCGGCTCGTGCTCCGGCATCGCGTTCCGGCTCGCCGGCCCGACCGCGCAACCGCACCTTGAAACGTTGTGGAAACGCGAGATGCCGATGGGTTCGTACCGGCCCGCATGGCTGCCATGCTCACTGGAAAATGGCGAACGCGTGAACGCGCTCGCGTTCGTGATGCGCCGCGACGCACCGACCTACACGGGCAAGCTGACCGATCCCGTCGTGAAGGAAGTGTTCGGCTGCGCGGCTGGCCGCTACGGCACGACGCTCGACTACGTGAGCCGCACGGTCGACGCGCTGCGTGCGAGCGGCATCCCCGATCGCGCGCTCGAAGGGCTGCTCGCGCGATGCCGGTGACGCGGCACGGCGCGCGGTTTGCCGCCACGCGATGCCGCGCCGCGTACGCATTCGAACGAGGGTACGATCGATGAAACCGTCACACTGGTCGCGTTGCAGGATTGCCGCGCTGATCGTCGCCGCGAGCGTCGCGCTGTCCGGCTGCGGAATACTCGGCTGCGGCGGCGCCGCGACCAACGGCGCGGCCGGCGGCGGCTGCTCGGCCGGCATGCGGTTCTGAACCGCGGCGCGGCGAAGCCCGCGTGCGGTGCGGCAGAATGCCGCCGCTGGCCGCTTCGGCCGGGTATTTTCCCGCGTCCCGGTTCCCCACCCCTTCCGCACCCGTTTTTTTCCGCCGCTGCCCCGCTACCCCTTTCTGAGATAGGATGGACACGAGGACGATGTCGCGCCCGGCGCGGCCGTCCGTGAGCGGGGTCCGCGCGAGCAGCCCACCCTGGCCGTGCGGCCGGTGTGACACGGTCGCGTCGTGCCCTTGGTGTATCCTTGCCTACTCCGTGACAGCGCGCTCCGGCATGACCCGGGCGCACCACCATGAACGATTCGTATCCCAGTCGTAAGCCAACCGACAAACCGCAAGAAAAGCGCTCGCTGCTCGAGCGCCTGACCGACTTCATCTCGCCCGAGCCCGAATCCCGCGGCGAGTTGCTGGAAATCCTCCAAGACGCCCACGAGCGCAACCTGATCGACGCCGATTCGCTGTCGATGATCGAAGGCGTGTTCCAGGTTTCCGACCTGTGCGCGCGCGACATCATGGTGCCGCGCGCCCAGATGGACGCGATCAACATCGCCGACAAGCCTGAAGATTTCATCCCGTTCGTCCTCGAGAAGGCGCACTCGCGCTACCCCGTGTACGAGGAGAACCGCGACAACGTCATCGGCGTGCTGCTCGCGAAGGATCTGCTGCGTTTCTATGCCGAAGAGGAATTCGACGTGCGCGGAATGCTGCGCCCGGCCGTGTTCATTCCCGAATCGAAGCGCCTGAACGTGCTGCTGCACGACTTCCGCGTGAACCGCAACCACCTCGCGATCGTCGTCGACGAATACGGCGGCGTCGCGGGCCTGATCACGATCGAGGACGTGCTCGAGCAGATCGTCGGCGACATCGAGGACGAATACGACTTCGACGAGGAAGCCGGCAACATCATCTCGGGGCCCGATGGCCGCTACCGCGTGCGCGCGCTCACCGAGATCGAACAGTTCAACGAGACGTTCGGCACCGATTTCCCCGACGACGAAGTCGACACGATCGGCGGGCTGATCACGCATCATTTCGGCCGCGTCCCGCATCGCGGCGAAAAGCTGCAGCTCGGCAACCTCGTGTTCGAGATCCAGCGCGGCGATGCGCGCCAGGTTCACGTACTGCTGGTGCGCCGCAACCCGCTCGCCAGCCGTCGCGCCGAAACCTCGCACGAGGACTGACCGTCGCGCGCCAGCCGCGCGTTCCACAACCGCTCGCCCACTTTCGCTTCACATGGACGATCCGATCCTGTCCCGCCCGGCTGGCGGCCTTCTCGCGCCGACACCCGGCCGCGCGCTGCCGCGCTGGCACTACCCGGCCGCGCTGCTCGCCGGCGCAGTCAATACGCTCAGCTTCGCGCCGACGCCACATGGCGGCTGGCTGCAGCTCGTCGTATTCGTCTGGTTTTTCGCGCAGCTCACGCGCACCGCGAGCTGGCGCAGCGCCGCACTCACCGGCGGCGCGTTCGGCTTCGGCAACTTCATCAGCGGCATCTGGTGGCTCTACATCAGCATGCACGTGTACGGCGAGATGGCCGCGCCGCTCGCGGGCGGCGCGCTCGTGCTGTTCTCGCTGTACCTGTCGCTGTACCCGGCGTTCTCCGCCGGGCTGTGGTCGTTCTGCGCGGGCCATGCGTGGCATCGCCGCACGCCCGACCCGCGGCCGTTCTCGCCGACCTGGCACGGTGCATTCGCATTCGCGAGCGCATGGGCACTCGGCGAATGGCTGCGCGGCACCGTACTCACCGGCTTCCCGTGGCTCGCCAGCGGCTATCCGCAGGTCGACGGCCCGTTCGCGGGCTTCGCGCCGGTTGCCGGCGTGTACGGGATCGCGTGGGTGCTCGCGCTGTTCGCCGCGCTCGTCGTGCAGGCGCTCGCCGCCGCCCGGCCGTCGCCGCTTGCCGAACCGCGCGCCGGCAATGCGCGCGTGCGCATCGCCGCGCCGGCCGGCATCGCGGTCGCGCTGATCGCGGCCGGTCTCGGGTTGTCGCAGGTCACGTGGACCGTGCCCGCGAACAAGCCGCTCACCGTGCGGCTGCTGCAGGGCAACGTGAAGCAGGACATCAAGTTCGAGGAAGCAGGCATCGACGCGGCGATCAAGATGTACACGCAGATGATCATCGAGAAGCCGGCCGACCTGATCGTCACGCCCGAAACCGCGATCGCGGTGATGATCCAGGAGCTGCCCGAGCCGTTCGCCGTCGCGATCCGCAAGTTCAGCGACACGACGGGCTCGGCCGTGCTGTTCGGCGCGGTCGGTGCGTCAGTGACCGAAGACGGCCACTACGTCGACTATACGAACAGCCTGTACGGCGTGACGCCGAATTCGCGCGACATCTATCACTACGACAAGCACCACCTCGTGCCCTTCGGCGAATTCATCCCGTGGGGCTTCCGGTGGTTCGTCGACCTGATGAAGATGCCGCTCGGCGACTTCGCGCGCGGCGCCCCCGTGCAGAAGCCGTTCCTCGTGCACAACCAGCCCGTGATGGCCGACATCTGCTACGAGGACTTGTTCGGCGAGGAAATCGCCGCGACGATCCGCGACAATCCGCAGCCGCCGGGCGTGCTCGTCAACGTGACGAACCTCGCGTGGTTCGGCGACACGATCGCGCTCGACCAGCACCTGCAGATCGCACGGATGCGCTCGCTCGAGACGGGCCGGCCGATGCTGCGCTCGACCAACACGGGGATGACCGCCGCGATCGATGCGCATGGCCGCGTGCTCGGCCAGCTGAAGCCGTTCACAATCGGCTCGCTCGACGTGCGGATCGAAGGCACGAGCGGCTTCACGCCCTACGTGACGAGCGGCAACAACATCGTGCTCGCGGTGTCGCTCGTGCTGCTCGCGTTCGGCTTCACGTTCGGCCCCGGGCTGCGCCGGCGCAACGGCAAGAAGAACGGCGACGACCAGCCGGAATGATGCAACGGGCGGCCGCTGCGCACTGCGTGGCGGCCGCCGCCAACTGCAGCATGCAGCGGCGGCCCGCGGCCGCCAACCGGCCGGCCGCTCAGCCCTGCCGAACCGACTCCGCCGGCTGTGCCGATTGACCCGGCTGCACGGCCAGGCGCCGCAGGTCGCGGCTCACGTCCTCCATCACCGGCGCCCACGCGCCGAACACCGGTTGCCGGTACAGCGTCGCGGTCGGGTACCACGGGCTGTCGTTGCGTTCGAGCAGCCACGGCCAGTGCGGATTCACGTCGAGCAGCACCCAGGTGCGCGCGCCGAGCGCGCCCGCCAGGTGCGCGACCGACGTGCATACGGTGATCACGAGATCCAGCGCGCCGATGAACGCGGCCGTATCGTCGAAGCTCGTCAGTTCCGCCGTGAAATCCTCGATCGCGAAGCCGGCCGCGCGCGCCGCCGCGACATCCGCCTGCGCACCCGGTTGCAGCGAATAGAACGCGACGCCGTCGATTCCGCGGAACGCGTCGGCATAGCGCTCGAGCCCGACGCGCCGGAACGGATTGCGCTGGTGCCCCGCGCTGCCCGTCCATACAAGCCCGACCTTCAGCCGGCGGTCGCCCGCGAGCCGCGCGCGCCACGCGTCGCGCGCGGGCGGATCGGCCCGCAGGTACGGCACCGACGACGCGAGCGTCGACGCCTCCATGCCGAGCATCAGCGGCAGGCCGATCAGCGGCACTTCGTAATCGAAGGCGGGCAGCAATTCGACGCCGCCGCCCGCGCTGAACGCATCCGCATGCACACCGAGGCTGCGCTGCATCAGCGTACCCACCAGCGGGAACGTATTCCATACGAGCCGGCCGCCCTCGCGATGTACGCGCTCGGCGAGCGGCGCGACGAAGCGGCAGAACTGCAGCACGTCGCCGAGCCCCTGCTCGCCCCACACGAGCAGCGTCTTGCCAGCGAGCGGCTCGCCCTGCCAGCGCGGGCCCGGCAGCGCCGGCCGGCGGCCGCGCAACTCGCCCG